>JAPLKY010000023.1 GCA_026387805.1 Candidatus Krumholzibacteriia bacterium | reverse complement strand
GGCGTTGCAGGCGAATCCGGACTCCTCTTCGTTCCCCATCACGTTCTCGAAATGGCGTCCGGCCTCTTCGATCCGGCCGAGCTTGTCGAGAACGATGCCGACGTTCACCTCGAGCTCGGCGTCGTGCGGTTTGAGGCGAAGCGCTTCACGGAACGCGGCGAGCGCATCGTCGAGGTTCGAGCGGCGCTCATGGATGCAGCCGAGGCTCGAGAGCGCGTCGGCGTGCCCCGGGTCGGCGGCGAGGGCGCGCCGGTACAGAACGATCGCCCGGTCGTCGTCTCCATGAAGCTCCGCGATCTTGCCCGCGAGGTAGCGGAGATCGACCCGCTCGGGGAATTCCTCCATCGCCCTCCGGACGACCTCGGCCGCTTCGTCGATCAGGTGCATGCGGGTATAGAGCTGGATGACCTTGAGGTATACCTTGAACGGCGTATCGGGAAGAAACCGCATGGTCTCGAGGATGCGCGCCGCGGACGAACAATCGTTCAGTCGGTAACGGATATCGGCGTGGATCGCGTGCGAGTGCGCCGCGAACGGATCCATCGAGAGCGAGCGAGCGATATATTCGAGCCCCCTGTCGAATTCGCCGACGAGGGCGCACGCGGAGGCCGCGTTCCGGAGCACGTCGGCATTGTCCCCGTCGAGCTCGAGGGCGCGCTCAAAATGGAGGAGCGCCTCGGCGCTCTCACCGTTCTCCATCAGCGCGACGCCCATGTTGTTGCTGAGCTCGGCGTGCGTTTCCCCCGCCGCGCGCAGCCCATCGCGGAAGCACGAGATCGCCTTCTCCTTGCCGCCGCTTCTCAGGTGCGCGAGCCCCGCGATATTCCAGAACTCCCAGCGCTGCGGATCGAGATCGAGGGCCACCTCGGCGTGAGCGAGCGCGCCGTCGGCCCTGCCGAGCTCGAGAAGCTGGACCGCCATCTCGTATAGGTACATGGATGCGCCGGGGCACGCCCCGACGCCTTCCCGCGCGAGCGCGCACCAGGCCGCCGCCTTCCGGTACACGCGGTCCGACTGCGCAATTCTCCCGTAATGATGGATCACAAGGCCGCTCTCGCGCACGGGGATATCGGCCAGCATGAGCGATTCCTCGACGTTCTCGTGAATCTCGCACGCATAACGGACGCCCGCGCCGCCGCGGAAGAGCCTGATCTGGCGATCGCTGAAACACGCGGCGAATCCCGTCGATGCCCCGTCCCGATCGGAATGCGTCCGGAGCCCCGGGCCGCACAACGCGTTCGTGTACGTGCACTGTTCGAAAATGAAAGCCGCCGATTCCGTCTCGCGCACGAGAGCGCGGATCTTCTCGTGATCGTCGCGGGAAATGAGCTCGTCCGCGTCGATGACGAGAATCCATTCCCGCGTCGCCTTCGACAGAGCGAAGTTGCGCGCCTCGCTGAAATCGTTGTTCCATGGAATCTCATAGACCCTCGCCCCGAGCCTCTTCGCCTCGAGGATCGTGGCGTCCTTCGAACCTGTATCAACAACTATCATCTCATCGACAAGATCCTTGACACTCATGAGGGCCTCGGCGATGTGTTCTTCCTCGTCGCGGGCGATCATGCAGACGCTGATCGAGCCCCGGTGCATTTCTTTAAGTTCTTCCATAGTAATGAGTTTTGCCTTCTCCATTCGTGGCATTGCGAATCCTCTCACCGGTGGATTACTAAGAAGGCTTGCGCCCTCTCCGTTCGGCGGGAATACAAGAGGCGTGCCATCAGGCGGAAAAACGGGTATACTTCGGACGCGCCGCATCAGGAACGGGCAAGGATCGTTTCGCACGGCAGTCGGCGCGCGCCGGCGCCCGGCGGAGAAGGGGACTTCGATGAAAGTGGCCGTCATCAGCGATACGCACGACCACCTCGAGAATCTCGAGGCCGCGCTCGCCGAAATCAACGCGCTCGGCGTCTCGGCGCTCTTCCACTGCGGGGACCTCGTCTCCCCGTTCGTCATCGACCGGCTCGCCGCGTTCAAGGGGCCCGTGCACGTCGTTTTCGGCAACAACGAGGGTGACCGATACACGATCAACAACGTCGCCTCGAAGAAATTCCCAAACGTGAAGCTTCACGGCGAGGTCGGCTTCGTCGAGACCGAAAACGGCGAGGTCGCCTTCACGCACCGCCCCGAGTTCGCGCGCGGCCTCGCGTGCACCGGAAAATACGCGGCCGTATTCTACGGGCACACGCACCGCGCGAAGATCGAGCGTGTCGGCTCGACGTGGCTCGTCAATCCCGGGGAAATCATGGGGCTCCTCGAGCCCCCCGGCTGGATCATCTTCGATCTCGAGGCGGGAAAAGCGAAGCACTACGCACTGAAGTAGGGCGACGCGGGTCCTGTCGGCGATTGCACCCCGCACGTGCTCGCTTGATACGCGGGTCCTGCCGCTGATTGCACCCCACCCGTGCTCGCGAGCATGGCTCGCTGCGCAGCGGGCGGGGACCCCATCAGCGTCACCCGCTAATCAAGGTGGGGCCCCATCGGCGTCACCCGCGCATATACGAACTGCTAGCTTTTCAAGTGAAAGTGCATGCCGGGGCGCTCGCGCGAGAGGAATGCGAGCGCTTCAGAGAGAGACGGAATGCCGGCGCGGCCGCCGAGCCTGCGGCACTTGAGGGCGGCGACGGCGTTCGCGAAGACGCAGGCCCGCATCGTGTCAAGGCCCTCGAGAACGGCGAAGAGATACGCGCCGTGAAAAACGTCTCCGGCGCCCGTCGTATCGACCGCCTTCACCGCGAATCCCGGAACATCGACGACCTCCGCCCCCGAGAGATACGCGCACCCCTTCTCGCCGAGCGTCACGACCGAGGCTTTCGGACCGAACGCGCCCAGCGTTTCAAGCGCCGCGCGGAGGTTCTTGCTCCCCGAGATCTGCTCCGCGAAGAGCTCGCTCGCGATGATGTAATCGCAGAGCGGCAGAAGCTCGCGGACTCCCTCGCGGAGAGAGCCCGCGTCGATGAGCACGGGAATCTCCGCCTTTCGGGCCGCCTTCGCCGCGACGAGGGCCGCCTCGGGCTCGAGATCGTCGATGAAGAGCCCCCGCGCCGAGCGGACAAGATCGAGGTTCACCTCGTGCGCCTTGAGGGGCGACACACTCCCCCGCGTCCAGAGAATCGTCCGAGCCGCCGTTGCGGCGTCGACCATGATGAACGCGTACTGCGACGTCGCTCCCGGCTCGACTATGACCGCCGACGCGTCGACGTCCTCCCGGCGAAGCTCCTCGAGCATTCTCTCCCCGAAGGGATCATCGCCGACCTTACCGGCGTACGCGGCGCTGAGTCCGAGACGTCTCATTGTGACCATCGCGGTCGCCGTGGGCCCTCCCCCCTGGATCGTGAAATCGCGCACCTCGAGCTTCGTGTTCTCCACGGGCAGGTGCGGCACGATGCCCAGATAATCGAGCGCGGTGTAACCGATGCCGACGACGTCGAAACGTTTCTGCATTTTCCCCGATGCTCCTTTCGCGCGACCGTCTCCGATGCTAGCGGAAGCGAATGAGCGAGGCAACGGGAAATGCCGCGCCCGCAGGCTCGCGCAGGAAAGCACCTTGCGCCTGCGCGCCCAAGAGACTAGAATCGGCGCATCAGCATGGACGCGAACCGAGCAAGGAGACACAGATGAAACGTATGGGATTCTTCCTCGTTGTCCTCCTGCTGTCGCACTCCGCCGCGTCGGAGCCGTGGGTATCCTTCGGGGCAAAGGCGGGGCTCTACTCGTCGAATACGACGGAGATCCCCACCGGTTGGCCGCAGACTTCATTCAGAAGCGGCTTCGCGGGCGGCGTCTACGTGGATTATGCCTTCAACAGATTCTTCAGTCTGCAGCCGGAGATCCTCTATGTCATGAAGGGACTCAATGGTGGAATCGCGAACTCCAGGATCGACGTGGATTATGCGGCGCGCTTCGACTACATCGAGATACCCCTTCTCGCCAAGCTCGCGATGGCCGGCAAGAGCCATTTCAGCCCCTATTTCTTCGCGGGCCCGGGCGTGGGGATCAATCTCGCCGCCGACGTCGATATCAAAACCACCGATATGAGGATTGACAGGACCTCTTCCGGATCGTCGGACTGGTCCGCGATCATGAACAGAGCGGAATTCTGTTTCTCGTTCGGCGGGGGATGCAAGTACGCCATCGGTCTCGGCGGAATCACCGCCGACGTCAGATTCGATATCGGCCTCTCCAAAGTCTATTCGGGAGGAGAGGTGACCAGGAAGACCGATGGCTACGAGACCACTGAAGTCATCTTCGCGGGGCACAGTAAGAATTTCGGATTCGCCCTGCTCACCGGGTACAATTTCTGAAGATGCGCCGCTCGTCCATGAACGGGAGCAGCACATATGAAGCAAGCGAAGCTGTTCTGCCACTTCTGCGGGGCGCCCCTCGGGAGCAGAAAATCCGAAGGCCGCGAGCGCCTCTACTGCGAGGCGGAGCAGCGTTTCATTTACGAGAATCCCATTCCCGCGGCGACGGGCATCGTGACCGACGACGCGGGGCGCCTTCTCCTCGTCCGCAGAAACAGGGAGCCGGGGAAGAACCAATGGGCGCTTCCGGGCGGATTCATCGAGATGCATGAGAGCCCGGCCGACGCGGCGAAGCGCGAGCTCGAGGAGGAGTGCGGGATCGTCGCGCGCGATCCCTCCCTCGTCGACATCATCTACCAGGAGAGCGAATTCTACGGCTCTTCGCTCCTCATCATCGGATACTCGTTCGCGGGATTCGAGGGAACGCCCCGCGCCGGGGACGACGCCGGGAAGGTGTGCTTCTACGGACTCGACCGGCTGCCGAAGCTGGCGTTCGAAGCCCATGGACGCCTGATCAGGAAATATCTCGAGAAACGGGAAGAGCTGCGCCGACTCTGGAGCGACGAGGTCTAAAGGCGGCGATTGGAGCTCGACGGCCACACCGGCCCGCTCGATCCTTGTGGCCCCGCCGGTTCAAATCCGTAATCGTTCGACGAGGTCATCCGGCGCGGGCGGAATATCGAAGATCCTCTCCTCGTCTCCCCTTCTCACGGCGACCTTCACCGACGGAGAGCTCTTCGCGTCGCAGTAGCGCGCGACGAGCGCCGCGCCGAGGCGAAGGTCTTCATCGCTCGTCGGTCCCTGCACGAGGACCGTGGGCCCGGGAACGTCTATCGGCATCGCGAGCCATTCAAGCCGCCAGGCACGCTCGAGGTAGCGGTTCTCGGCCTCGCGCCTTCCGACCACGGCCTTCGCCGTGGGCGAGAGTCTGAAATGGCGCCCGACGGAGAAGAGAAGCGTCTCCTCGTGGGTGAGCGCCGCACCGCCCCTGTGCCTTATCCAGTCCTTGAGCTTTCCCGCGTAATTCTCGTCCGTGAGCATACATCCGCCCGCGGGGGAGGAGTACCCCGTCACGCCGAGCTCGGCGGCGAGCTCCATCTGGCGTCTCCGCGAGCGGCCCTGGATGTCGAGGAGCCCGCTCCGTTCGATCCAGCCGTTCTTTTCGGCGAGAGTCTCGGGAAGGAGCCTCGCGCTCAGCGGGCGCACGAGAAGCCCCTCGAGACCGGACTCGCGATCGATGAGCTCGAGCGCCCTGTAGTTCTGCGACATCGGACGCTGGCCGAGGACCTCTCCTGTGAAGACGAACCGCGCCCCCTCCCGCTCCATGACCTCCTTCGCCTTCCTGATCATGAAGAGATGGCAGTCGATGCAGGGATTCGCGTTCGCGCCGTAGCCGTGCCGCGGGTTGAGGAGCACGCCGAAATACTCCTCGACGAGATCGAGCACGCGCACCGGGACGCCGAACGCCGCCGACATCCGCGCCGCCTCGGCCGTCGCG
>JAPLKY010000124.1 GCA_026387805.1 Candidatus Krumholzibacteriia bacterium | reverse complement strand
GAGCGTTCAACAATTTCGAGGGAACGCCATTTTCTGTGGCTTCGAAGACAAGATCGACGAGATCGACACGCTCCTCGATCAGACGATTCAGTACGCGCGTAATCTGACGTTCGAGATCAGCCCGCCCGCCCTGTACGAGCTCGGCCTCGAAGCGGCGATCGACGGACTCGCGGAACGCTTCCGAAAGAAGCACGGGCTCGCCGTTCATGCCGAAACGGTCTCGGAAACTGGGCCGCTCGGGAGCGACGTGGTTGTGCTCCTGTACAAATCGGTTCAAGAGCTTCTGACCAACGTTACGAAGCATGCGCGCGCGGAGAGTTGCGCGGTCCGCATCGGGCGGAAGGGGGATTTCACTTGCGTCGAGGTGGAGGACGACGGGTGCGGTTTCGATGTGGGCGCGCTCGAATCCTGCGGCGTGGGTGACCATTTCGGGCTGTTCAACATCAGGGAGAGGATTCAGTATCTCGGCGGGGTCATGGAAATCCGCTCGGTTCCGGGAAGAGGGACCATCGTCGTGCTTCTGACTCCATGCCGAACGTGAGTGTGTATGACACCGGTAACCATACTTATCGCCGACGATCACCGCTTGTTCCGCGACGGTCTGCGCGCCCTCTTGGGCAAGCAAGAGAACATCAGGGTCGTAGCCGAAACGACGGACGGCGCCGAAACCGTATCCGCGGCCGTTCAATTGAAGCCCGATATCGTGCTCATGGATATATCAATGCCCGAGCTCAACGGAATCGAAGCGACGCGCCGAATCGTCTCGCAGAGCGCCGCGACCAGAATCATCATGCTCTCGATGCATTCGGACAGACGATTCATCACGGAATCGCTGAAGGCGGGAGCTATGGGGTACCTCCTGAAGGATTGTGCCTTCGAAGAAGTGCTTCTCGCCGTGAAAGCCGTGAGCGAGGGAACGATATATCTCTCGAGCCGGATCAGCGAATCGGTGATCAAGGATTACATTGCCATCGCCAGGAGCGTCCCCGGATCGGCGTTTTCGATCCTGAGCGCGCGGGAGCGCGAGGTGCTGCAGCTCCTCGCCGAGGGGAAGTCGACGAAGGAAGCGGCGGCCAAGCTTCATGTCAGCGTCAAGACCGTCGAGACACACCGCAAGCAGATCATGGATAAGCTGGACACTCACAGCGTTGCGGAGCTCACCAAGTATGCGATCCGCGAAGGATTGACCCCTTTGGAATAAGGGCGAAACGGCCTAAGGCATTTGGCGCCTCGAAATCAGGAATCCCCCTATTACGTGAATCCCCGCATATCCGGCATAATCCCCCTGAGTAATACCATCGGTGTCCTGTTGCAGCGTTATAGGAGGTCATGGGATGTTCGATACCGGCAACACCGGATTCATGCTCGTTGCGACGAGCCTCGTCATGTTGATGACCCCGGGATTGGCCTTTTTCTACGGCGGCCTCGTGGGGCGGAAGAACGTTCTCACCATCATGATTCAGAGCTTCGTCTCCATGGGAATCACGACGATCGTCTGGTGGGCGTACGGCTACTCGCTCGTCTTCAGCGGAGGAGAGGGAGGCATTATCGGAAATCTCGATAAGGCGTTCATGATGGGGGTTACCCTGACGACCCCTTCGCCGTACGGCACCGGCAACATTCCCGAATACGTCTTCATGGCATACCAGATGATGTTTGCCATCATCACGCCGGCGCTTATCACCGGCGCCTTCTCGAATCGCGTCCGCTTCGGGGCGTATCTGATGTTTCTGGTCGGCTGGCTCACCTTCGTGTATTTCCCCTTCGCTCACATGGTATGGGGGAACGGTCTTCTCGCGAAGCTCGGTGTGCTCGATTTCGCCGGAGGCATCGTCGTGCACAATATCGCGGGCATGGCGGCTTTGGCCTCCGTGCTGTACGTCGGACGAAGGCGCATCGGAGACAGCGTGCCTCACAGCATTCCTCTCGTTGCGCTCGGAACCGGTCTCCTTTGGTTCGGCTGGTACGGTTTCAACGCGGGAAGCGAGCTCAAGGTCGACGCCGTAACGGGTGTGGCTTTCCTCAACACCGACATTGCGGCGTCGTTCGCCGGCCCGACGTGGATGCTGCTCGCGTGGATCTTTGAGAAGAAGCCCAAATTCCTCGGACTTCTTACCGGAGCCGTAGCGGGGCTCGCGACGATTACCCCATGCGCCGGATATGTAACGCCCACGAGCGCCGCGATCATCGGTATACTCGCCGGAGGCATTTGCTATCTCGCCGTCAACATGAAGAATCGCCTGCACTGGGACGACGCTCTCGACGTATGGGGGGTGCACGGAGTGGGCGGGGCGCTCGGCGTGATCCTGCTCGGCGTTCTCGCGAGCAAGGCGGTCAACCCGGCGGGGGCCGACGGGCTCCTGAACGGAAACGCCGGCTTCTTCGCGAAACAGGTCATCACGGTGATTGCCTCTTCCGCCTACGCGTTCCTGTTCACCTATATCATGCTGTGGGGGATCAACAAGATCACGCGCGTGCGGACCACCGAA
>JAPLKY010000351.1 GCA_026387805.1 Candidatus Krumholzibacteriia bacterium | reverse complement strand
GCGGGTTTCCTCATGGAAAAGGAGATCGACGCGCTCGAAGGGCTTCTCCTGAGTCCGGAGCGTCCGTTCGTCGCCATCATGGGGGGCGCGAAGGTATCGGGAAAGCTCGAGCTCATCAAGAATCTCCTCAACCGGGTCGATCGGGTGCTCATCGGCGGCGGGATGGCATTCACCTTTTTCAAGGCGGTCGGTCTCGAGGTCGGAAGATCGATCGTCGATGTGGACCTCGTGCCCCTCTGCCGCGAGGTGATGGACGAGACCGACAAGGGTAAGGCGAAGCGAATCTTCCTGCCGGTCGATTGCGTCGTCGCCAAGGAAGTGAGCGCCTCCGCCGAAAGCAAGCTCGTATCGACGGGGGATATCCCCGAGGATTGGGCCGGCGTCGATATCGGGGATAAGACGGTCGATCTTTTCAGGGAAGAGCTCATGAAGGCGAAAACCGTTTTCTGGAACGGCCCCATGGGGGTTTTCGAGATTCCGAAATTCGCCAACGGCACGAAGAGGATCGCGAAGATCATGGCGGAGATCACGAAGAAGGGGGCGAAGACGGTTATCGGCGGCGGAGACTCGGTCGCCGCGCTGAACCAGCTCGGCCTCGCCGGGAAGATCACGCACGTTTCGACCGGAGGGGGCGCCTCTCTCGAGCTCCTCGAAGGGAAGAAGCTCCCCGGCGTCGAGGCATTGAGCGACAAATAGCATGAAACGCAAGATACTGGCCGGCAACTGGAAGATGAACCTGGATCACCTCTCGGGGGCGGCCCTCGCGAAGGAGATTTGCGCGGGGGTCGACGCCGCCCGCAGCGCCTGCGAGGTCGTTCTCATCCCTCCCTTCACGACGCTCCCCGCGGTCGCGGGGGCGGTGCGAGGATCCGCCGTGAAAACGGGCGCGCAGGATCTCTATTGCGAGGACGAGGGCGCCTATACGGGGGAGATAGCCGGCGGGATGCTCCGCGCGCTCGGCTGCGCATATGTGCTCGTCGGGCATTCCGAGCGGAGGCATACCATCGGCGAATCGAACGCCCTCGTGACGCGAAAGCTCCGCGCGGCGCTTCGAAACGGCCTCATACCGATCCTGTGCGTGGGCGAGCTCCTCGCGGAACGCGAGTCGCGCAAAGCGGTCGACATCGTCGCGAGCCAGGTGCGCGAGTCCTGCGAAGGCCTCGAGGGGGAGGAATTCTCGCGGGTCGTCGTTGCCTATGAGCCCGTGTGGGCAATCGGGACGGGGAGAACCGCCACTCCCGAGGATGCTTCCGATATGCACGGGGTGATACGGATAATCGCCAAGGAGCTTTTCGGCACGGCGGCGGCGGAGCATCTGCCGATACTGTATGGCGGAAGCGCCAAGCCGGAAACCGCCCCGGCCCTGCTCGCGGAGCCCGAGATCGACGGTCTCCTCGTGGGCGGCGCCTCGCTCAAGGCATCGAGCTTCCTCGGTATGATGCCGCGATGATCCCTCGATAAATCATTTGACTGCAGGGGGATTTTTCGTTAAACTACTACTTTTGAAAAGGTTGGTGGCGGAATGCTCTTTACAATCGTTCTTGCAGTGCATATTCTTGGCTGCGTTTTGCTTACGGTTGTCGTGCTCATGCAGTCGAGCAAGGGCGGCGCCCTTTCGGCGGCTTTCGGCGGCGGGGGCGGGCAGATATTCGGCGGACGCGAAACGGCGACGTTTCTCAGCAAAGCGACGCAGTACCTTGCGATCCTGTTCTTCCTGACCTCCCTCTCTCTCGCGTTTCTATCGACCGGGAGAGGGGCATCCAAGGCATCAAGCCCTCTCAGGAGAGCGGCATCGCAGCAGTGGGGAACGGTGGCTCCGGAGGATCAGAAGAACATCGAGGACGTTCTCGGAAACGTGCCCCAGCCGGCCCAGGAAGGCCAGAGCGGCGCCAATCAGGGAAATGCCGGGCAGGGAGTCCAGAAACCGGCCGAGGGTGCCAAGAAGACGAACCCGGGGGGCAAGTAGGCGGCTCCCTCTTTGCGATAATCGCTTGTGCCGGGGTGGTGGAAATGGTAGACACGCTACTTTGAGGGGGTAGTGGGGTGACCCGTGCGGGTTCAAATCCCGCCCCCGGCATTTGAAATATTCGGGGCTTGTTGAAGCCCCCATTTTTTATATCGCTGTTCCGGTACGGATACGGGGGTGGAGGTCATGATCCGGTTCATCGAGGCTCAGAGCGGCGTGC
>JAPLKY010000329.1 GCA_026387805.1 Candidatus Krumholzibacteriia bacterium | reverse complement strand
ATCGACCCCGATCTCTGCACCGTCTGCGAACTTTGCGTGGAAACCGTGCCCGATGTGTTTCAGATGGAAGGGGACGTGGCGTCGGTCGTCGATCCCGAAGGCGCGAGCGAAGAGGAAATCCAGGAAGCTATCGATAACTGCCCGGTTGAAGCCATCACTTGGCAAGACGAATAAGCTGATCCGAGGGGAATTGCGCGAGGAGCCGTGGCTTTCGGGGCGCGGCTCCTTTTTTTTCGCCTTTCCGTCCGGAGCGTCCGGGGATGCTTCCCGAGCCGGCATCCTACTGCGAGCAGGCTTCGAGCAGGACCTCGGCGATATCGAGCGCATGCACGTCCTCCCGGCCGAGCGTCTTGAGGGCGTCTTCAAACATCGTGAGACAGAACGGGCACGCCGTGAAGACATGATCGACGCCGAGGCCGAGCAATTCTCTCGCGCGGTCCTCGTTGATCCGGGAGCCGAGGGTCTCCTCCATCCACATTCTTCCGCCCCCCGCGCCGCAGCAGAAGCTCGATCTGCCTCGCCGCCCGAACTCGGCGACGTGTCTCGCCGCCCGCGAGAGGAGCGCTCGGGGCTCCCGTATGACACCGTTGTACCGGCCGAGATAGCACGAATCATGGTAGGCGCCGCGGAGCGTTTCGATTCGCCGTGCCTTCAGCGCGTCCTTCGAGAGGAGCCCGAGCAGGAATTCGGAGTGGTGCACAACGGGCACGCTGAGCCCGAACTGCGGATACTCGACGAGAAACGTGTTGAGCCCGTGGGGACACGCCGTGACGATCCTGTTGAATTTGTATTTCTTGAGCGTCTCGATGTTCGCCTGGATCTGGGTCTGGGCGAGATACTCGTTTCCCATTCTTCGCGCCGTCTCTCCGCAACACATTTCCTCCGTGCCGAGTATCGCGAAATCGATCCCGGCCATCTGCATGAGGCGCACGACGGAGCGCGATACCTTCTGGGCGCGCTGGTCGAACGATCCCGAGCAGCCGACCCAGAAGAGAACATCGAAGCTCCGCTTCTCGGAAGCGAGCGGCACGCCGAGCCCCGCGGCCCAATCGGCGCGCGATGAGTACCCGATCGCCCACGGATTGTAATTGACCTCCATGTTCTTGAACACCGGCTGGATCTCCGCGGGAAACCGGCTCTCGGTGAGAACGAGGAAGCGGCGAAGGTCGACGATTTTCTGCACGTGCTCGATGAAGGTCGGACATTCCTGCATGCATGCGCCGCAGGTCGTGCAGGCCCAGATTTCATCCTCGGAAACGGTCTCCGGAATCAACGGCGCGGGCTTCAGAACGTCGGAACCCTTCGCGAGAAGACCTCCCTTGTCCCGCATGAGCTGCGCTCTCAGGCGGTGAATCACGCGGAAGGGGCTCAGCGGTTTCTGCGTCGCGTGCGCGGGGCATGCGACCTGGCACCTCCCGCACTCCGTGCAGGCGCAGAGATCCATGGTCTGTTTCCAGGTGAAATCCCCGAGTTCCGACACGCCGAACTTCTCGGCCGATTCGTCCTCGAAATTCATGTGGCTTAAGCTGCCCGGACGGCCGAGATTTCTGAAGAACACGTTCGGGATGGCGCCGAGAATGTGGATGTGCTTCGAGAACGGAATGAAGAGGAGAAAGAAGAATATGACGAGATTATGCCCCCAGGAAAAGACGTCGTTGGCGAGAGGCACGTTCATGTGCCAGCCGCGCATCATCTCCGCCACGGAGAACGAAACGGGAGCGTTCGTTTTCGTGAGCCTCGCCGAACCCTCGAGAATCTCGGTCCCCTTCAGTCCGTACATGAACAGGATGAGCACGAAGATGAGCGCGAGGATGAGGGCCGCCTGCCGGGGGGCGGCCGGGTCGTCGATCTTCAGGCGTTCCGGCTTCTGGACGAATCGCCGCACGGCCGCGACGGCCAGCGCGCCGATGACGAGGATCCCGAACACGTCCTGGAGAAGGATGAACGCCGACCCCAGTCTCCGCCCGACGATCCGCTCGAGTCCGAAACCGGGGATCACCTGGCCGAGCATATGGTCGAGGGTTCCGATCGTGATGAAGATGAATCCCCAGAAGATGACGAAATGCCCCAGGCCGGCCGGTTTCGCGAGCACGCGCGCCTGAGCGCAGACGTAGACGAGAACCGCCTTGATCCGGTCTCCCCAGCGGTCGAACCGGTTTTCCGGCTTCGCCGCCCGGAGGATCCGGTAGAGAAGCCGAACGATGAGGCCGAAGACCGCGAGCACCGCAAGGAAAAGGACGAGGAAAACGATTCCCTGGATTGTCATAGCACCTTCTTCAGCTCCTCCGTCAGCAGCGGCACGACCTCGAAGAGGTCGCCGACGATTCCATACGTGGCTCGTTCGAAAATCGGCGCGTTCGGGTCCTTGTTGATCGCGACGATGACCTTCGAGGTCCGCATCCCCGCAAGGTGCTGGATCGCGCCCGATACCCCGCAGGCGATGTAGAGCTTCGGATTCACGATCTTCCCCGTCTGCCCCACCTGGATCGCCACCGGGGCGAAACCCGCGTCGACGGCGGCGCGTGAAGCGCCGACCGCCGCGCCGAGGAGATCGGCCAGATCCTCGAGAATCTTGAAATTCGCCTTGTCCTTCATGGCGCGGCCGCCCGTCACGATGACGTCCGCCTCGGTGAGATCGGGGCGTCCGCCTTCGAGGGGAAATATCTCGGTGACGACGGCGCGTATCGCGTCCCGCATGACGTTCGAAGCGTGCGCTTCGATCGGAGTGCTGCCTCCCGAGGGCTCGGCGGGAGCGACGTTGTTGGGCCTGATCGAGATGAAGTTCGGCCTTTCTCCCGATCGAACGATCTCGACGTACGCCCTGCCCGAGTACACGGGCCTGCGGGCGACGCACCTGTTTCCCTCCATGCGCACGTCGACGCAGTCGCTGAACATGACCCCGTCGGCCCTTGCCGTGACTCGCGGGCCGAGATCCCTCCCCATCGCCGTGGCGCCGAGGAATATGTACGAGTACGCTCCCCGCTTCACGATGTCGGACAGAACGGCGGCGTACCCCTCGGTCGAATAGCGCGCGAGAGCCTCGTCCTCGGCGACGACGATCGTGCGCAGTCCGTAGCCCGTCAGGCCTTCGGCCGCCGCACGCGCCCCCGCCCCGATGAGCGCCGTATCGATCGCTCCGCCCGCGACCGTCGAGATGCGTCGTGCCGCGCCGATGAGCTCCTTCGTTATCTTCTTGATCCCGCCCCCGCGGACCTCGCCGAATACCAGAATATCGTTCGCCATTTCGAAAATCCTCCCTGTCGAGCAGTGCTTAAACGACCTTCGCCTCTTCGCGGAGCAACCGCACGAGCTCCTTCACCGCGTCCCGCGTCTCCTCGGCCTTGACCATCGTGCACCCCGAGCTCTTCTGCGGGGGCAACCAGCGCAGGATCGTGCTCCGCGCATCGCCGGGAGCCTGGGCGAATCCGAGATCGGCGAGCGTCTTCTTCCGGATTTCCTTCTTTTTCGCCTTCATGATGCCGGGAAGCGAGGCGTAGCGCGGATCGTTGAGCCCTTTCTCGCACGATACGATGACGGGAAGGCTCGTCTCGACCTTTTCGTCCCCTCCCTCGACGCGCCGCCGCACGGTCGCGCGCTTCGCGTCGGCGGCCAGCTCGAACGCGGTCGCCACGTTCACCTGCGGGATATCGAGCATTTCGGCGAGGATCGATTGGATCTGACCCATGTCGTCATCGATCGCCTGTTTGCCGCAGAAGATGATGTCGAATCCTTCGGCCTTGATCGCCTTCGCCAGGACGGCGGCAATCACAAAGGGATCGGGACGCTCCAGCGCCTTGTCGCAAACGTGAACGGCATCGTCGGCGCCCATCGCGAGCGCCGTCCTGATGAGCTCGGTCGCTTCCTCGGGCCCCGCGCATACAACCGTCACCGTGCTCGTTCCCCCCGTCTTCTCCTTGAGCCGCAGGCCCTCTTCGACCGCATACTCGTCGTACGTATTGATGACGTACTTGATGCCCTCATCCTTGATACCGGTTCCTTCCTGGTTGATGAGGATCTTCGCTTCGGTATCGGGCACACGTTTCAAGAGCGCGAGTATCTTCAAGAGCTTCTCCTTTCGCCGCCGTGAGCATCAATCCGGAACGGTCCGTTCGAATTCCTCGATGACCGCCTTCGAAATGACGAGGCGTTGAATCTCGCTCGTTCCCTCGTAGAGCTCGGTCACGCGGGCGTCCCGAAACAGCCGTTCGATGAGAAATTCCTCCGTGTAGCCGACTCCTCCATGCATCTGGAGAGCGTCGTAGACGACCCGGTTCGCCGTTCGGCTCGCGAAGAGCTTCGCCATGGCCGCTTCCTTCGAGCACGGCTCGCCGGCGTCCCTGAGCTTCGCCGCGCGGTACGTGAGAAGTCTCGCCGCTTCGACGGCCGTCGCCATATCGGCGATCTTCCAACGGGTCGACTGAAAATCCACGATTCTCGTGTTGAATTGCTTCCGCTCGCGCGAGAAGCGCACGCCCTCGTCGAGCGCCGCCTGCGCGATTCCGACCGCCTGCGCGGCGATGCCGATTCTTCCGCCGTCGAGACCCGCGAGCGCGATCTTCATCCCCATCCCCTCCGCGCCGAGGAGATTATCGGCTCTCACGCGGCAGTCCTCGAAAACGAGCTCCACCGTCGTCGACGCCTTGAGCCCCATCTTCTTCTCGATCTTCCCGATCGAGAAGCCCGGAGAGCCGGGCTCGACGACGAACGCGCTGATGCCCTTCGTCCGGTTGCCCGGATCGGTTCGGGCGAAAACGATGATCGCTCCCGCCTTGTCGCCCGTCGAGATGAATATCTTCGCGCCGTTCAGGATGTACTCGTGCCCCTTCCGGACGGCGGAAAGGCGCATCGCGGAAACGTCGCTCCCCGCTTCCGACTCGGTGATCGCATAGGCGCCGAGCATCTCTCCCGAGGCGAGGCTCGGGAGCAATCGCTTGCGGATCTCCTCGCTTCCGTACTTGAGGATGCACCAGTTCGTAAGCGAATTGTGCACCGACATCGTCACTCCCGTCGACGCGCAAACCGCGTTGATCTCCTCGAGGGCGAGGACAAGGCAGAATGAGCCAAGGTTGACGCCGCCGTACTCCTCGGGCACCATGATGCCCATGAATCCGAGCTCCCCGAGTCTCCTGAATATACGCTCGGGGAATATCCCCTTCTCGTTCGCCTCGAGCGACACGGGAGCGAGCTCTTTGCGCGCGAAATCCCGGGCGGTTTTCTGGATCATCCGCTCATCTTCGGAGAGTGGATAGTTCATCGATCTTCCTTTGTCCGCCGACGCGCAATAAAAACGCCCGGCGAGCGATCGAAAAAATCAACTTTGCATAAAAAATTGCACTAAAGATATACGATACATCATGAGCAAAGAGGGTGTCAATGCCCTTTACCGAAGCCCCCCGGCGAAGCCGATGGCGCGGCCGCGACCCGATGCGCGAAGAAGAGCTTGAAGCGGCTCCTCGAGCCCTGTACAATTCGCGCGCGAACACTCGATGGAAGGAGCACCGTGCCTACAAAACGCGCCGCCGCAAAGAAGCCGTCGCGGGAGAAGAAGAGGACGAAGGACTCGTCGATCTGCAAGAGTTGCGTCCCCGCCCGATGTTGCATGTATTTTTCGACCGAGATCGACGCGCCGCATAGCGCGAAGGATTTCGACGATATTCTCTGGATACTCGCTCACCGGGACGTCGAGATCTACACGAAGCGCAGGCGGTGGTACGTGATGGTAAAAACCCCGTGTCGGTTCTTCGATCCGACACGGGGTTGTCTCATCTATCCTTCGCGGCCGCGAATCTGCCGGGCTCATCATCCCGCCGAGTGCGAGTTCCACGAGGAGTACGACTTCGATCTCCACTTCCACTCGTACGAGGAGCTCGAACGCTATTTCCGGTTGCGATATCCGAAATAGCGCCGGTCCGCGCGGCCCCTACCGGAGGAGGATCATCTTCCGGGCTTCCTTGTAGCCTCCGGACCGTACCTGGGCGAAATAGATGCCGGTCGCGACGCTCTCGCCGCGATCGTTCGATCCGTCCCAACGAGCTTCGTGCCTTCCCCCCTGGAGCGTCCCGCTCACGAGGGTCTTCACGAGAGCGCCATTCACGTCGTAGACCGCAAGGAACACACTCTGCCGAGCGTCCAGTCCTCCCGGCACGGTGAATGGGATCACGGTCGACGGATTGAACGGATTGGGATGGTTCTGATACAGACGGACGTTCCGGACGGGCACCATGATCTCTCCGGTGGTCAGAGAGAGATCGCTCCTCCCCTCCGCCTCGAGCCTGTACCGATACACGAGACCCGCTTCGGCGGTTCTATCGACGTAGTTGATGATGCTCGTCTGGTCCGCCCGAAGCCCTGAAACGATAATCTCGAAGTCCCCGCCGCGCCTCTCGCGGTAGAGGTTCCATGAGGAGACACCCGGATACACGGACCAGTTGAGCTCGACCGTGTCCTCGAGCAGGCGGTAAACGCACGTGATCTGCTCGACTGCCGTCGCCGGGATGAATTCCTTCCAGCCCGAGTTGTAGATGTTCCCATGGAAACCGTTCCACTGCGCACACCCGTGGTAATAGGCGCCGGTGAGATCCCACACATAGACGTTGGCGTCCCAGCACGTGGCGGCGAGCTCGACGTCGCCGTTGTAATCCAGATCGTGGACCATCGGCGTGCCTCGAATGA
>JAPLKY010000344.1 GCA_026387805.1 Candidatus Krumholzibacteriia bacterium | reverse complement strand
AACCTGTTGCACGTCCCCTTTGCCGAATGGAGGCTGGATCACCGCGTTGACGCCGATGGCGAGGTACGTGAGGCAGTCCTTCTCGCTGCATTCCCTCGCGACGATGTAGAGGGGCGCTTCGAGGCGCGCGAGGCGCACGAGCCGGGTTTTCTTGGAATCGAACTTTCTCTTTGGAAGGAAGATGAGCAGGTTGGGACGTTCGTCGGAATCGCTCTTCACGCCCTTCAGAAACCGGGCGAAGGTGTCGTATTCCTTGATGGAAACACCGCCGGGCAGCTTCGCCCCGGCGAAAAACTCGTCGCGCAGCTGGGGCTGCAGATTCAGGATATCGAGAGAGATTCCTTCCACGCTCACGACTCAGAAGACCTTCTGCCCGTCGGCCAGAATCTCGTTCAACGCCTCACGAAAGTAATCGGTCGATTCGACGACGTTGGGACCGATCTTCTCCTTGTAAGCCTCCCACGCTTTCTTGATCTCGGGACCGAGGACCGTCATGAGCTCGCCGCTCGCGAGCCCCTTGTCCCGCTTGTCCTTGTTGTAGACGAGGATATCACTGACGAAGACGCGCGCCAATCTCTTTGAGCGCTCTTTTTTCTTGCGAGCCTCGGGATCCTCGACGACCCTCTCCGCGACGGCCGCCGGCTTCTCCTCGATGACGGTCTCTTCCTCCATCTGCGGGGACATGCGCCCGGCGAGATCCGAGAGGGAGCGTTCGAGCGAAGCCCATTCGCTCTTCTGCGACTCGACGACCGGCGCCTCGTCCGTGAAGGTGCCCGAGGAGATCTCGAACACCGACTTGTCGACCGCCGGCATGAGCCGCCAGACGAACCGGCACTTCGGGCACCGCACGCGGATACCCTGGGCGGGCACCTTCTCGTCGCTGAGAAGATATTTGGTGTTGCATCCGTCGCATGTGCAGATCATCGTTCTGATCCTCCCGATGAATTCCCCGGCCGGGCCCCGCCTCTAGAGCTCCAGTTCCCTGGAGATGCCGCTCATCGCCTCGATCGAAACGAAGAAGAACTCGTGCAAATCGAGACCCAGCTCGCTACAGCCTGCAATCGCCTCGCGGTTTGCGCCTGCCGCGAACCGCTTTTCCTTGAAACGCTTTCCCACGAAGTCCGCGTCCAGCCCCGCGATGCTCTTCGAAGGGTGCATGAGGGCTGATGCAACTATTAAGCCAGTTACCGGATCGATGCAGCATATCGCCTTGTCCATGAGGGAGTTGCGCGCTCGGTGCCCCGCATGGGCGAGGATCGCGTCTTTCGCCTCCGCGGGAACGTCCAGGGCCTCGAGCATCTCGATCGTCAGGCGTCCGTGGCGCTCGGGAGAATTCATCGTTTGCTCGTAATCGAGGTCATGCAAGAGCCCGGCGAGCCCCCAGAGATCCTCGCTCTCGCCGAACCGTGCGGCAATCGCCCGCATGATCGCCTCGACGGCGAGCGTATGCTTGACGAGATTCTTCTTCGTGAGATTGGCGTTCACGAGATCCAACGCTTCCTGTCGCGATAACATCGGTTGCCTCATTCAACCCGGCCGACGTACGCGGCGCCGGTTCACAGCGCCTCAGCCGATCTCGGCCAGCTCCATCTTCGGTTTGTAGCTGTTTCTGAAATACTC
>JAPLKY010000246.1 GCA_026387805.1 Candidatus Krumholzibacteriia bacterium | reverse complement strand
GACGGCGCCGACGCGCTGCGTTGGTATATCCTCACGAGCGGCTCGCCGTGGCTTCCGAAGAAGTTCGATCTCGCCTCTCTCCGCGACGCGGCCAACCGGTTCCTCGGCTCGATCAGGAACCTTTATAACTTCTTCTCGATGTACGCCGAGATCGACGGCTTCTCGCCCCGGGGGGACGTGAAGAGCACGAGCCTCCTCGACCGCTGGATCGTCTCGCGGTACAACTCGACCGTGCGCGGGGTGACCGATATGCTCGACCGCTACGAGCTGACCCGCGCCGCGCGCGCGATCCAGGCGTTCGTCATCGACGAGCTCTCGAACTGGTATCTCCGCCGCAGCCGCCGCCGCTTCTGGAAGAACGAGATGTCGGGCGACAAGCTCGCCGCGTACGAGACGTTCTACAAGGTGCTCGAAGGCATTACGCGGCTCTCGGCGCCGTTCGTTCCATTCCTGAGCGAAGCGGTGTACCGGAGGCTCGGCGGCGCGATGCAGAGCGTCCACCTCGATCTCTATCCCGCCGTCGACGAATCGGCCATCGACGCCGCTCTCGAGAAGAGAATGGCGGGAGTGCTCAAAACGGTCTCCGTCGCTCATGCCCTTCGAAACTCGGCCCAGGTGAAGGTCCGCACGCCCCTCGCCGAGATTTTCGTTCACAGCCCCTACCCGGCCGAGACAGAATGGCTCTCCGGGGAAGAGTTCGCGTTTCTCGTGCGGGATGAGCTCAATATCAAGAAGATCACGCTCCTTGCCGATCCAGGAGTCTATGTAAAATATAGAGTTAAGGCCGATTTCTCGAAGCTCGGGAAGCGGTTCGGGAAGAATATGAAGCAGGCGGCGGCACTCCTCGAGCTGCTGGATGCCGGAATCGTCAAGGCGCTCATCGCCAAAGGGGAGGCCTCCATAGAACTCGCTGGCAAAAAAGAGGTTATAACGAAGGAAGAGGTACAAATCCTGCAAGAGACGCAGGAAGGCTTCATCGCAGGCGCGGATGGGGATCTCACGGTCATTCTGGATACCCGGCTCACGCCCGAGCTTCTCAGGGAAGGGACGGCGCGGGAGATCGTCAACCGCATCCAGAACTTCCGGAAGGAATCCGGTTTCGAGGTGAGCGACCGCATCGCGCTTTCGTTCCGCGCCCCCGAGGAAGTTTCTGTTGTGCTTCGGGAGTTCGGCGAGCATATTTGCATGGAAACGCTAGCCGAAGGGCTCGAAGAGGGAGAGAAAGACTGGCCGTGCAGAACCGATTTCAAGGCCGGCGAGCATTCGATCGAATTGTGGATGAAGCGTCTCTAGAGTCCCGACCGATGCCAAGGAGAATCAGACGATGCCGATAAAGAAAATCGTCAGGAAGATCGCAAAGAAATTTGGCAAGAAGGGCGAAAAGAAACGGCCCGCGAAGGTCGCCGCGAAGACGACCCCGAAGCCCACCAAGAAGATCGAAGCCAGGAAAAGCCCGGTCAATAAGATCGAGGTTAAGAAGCCAGAGGCCAAGAAGGCCGAGGCGAGGAAACCCGACCTCAAAAGGAAGAGACTCGCCAAGAAGGAGCTCGAGCATTACCGGCAGAAGCTTCTCGTCGAGCGCGACAGAATTCTTCGCGAGCTCGGGCGGATCACCGAGGCGATCAACGAGTCGGCCGAGGAGCAGGAAGCCGCGAAACAGTCCTATTCGAACCACCTCGCCGATATCGGCTCCGATTACATGGAAAAGGAAAAGAACTACTACTATGCCGACCAGGAGGGACAGTACCTCAAGGCGATCGAGGTCGCCCTCGCGCGCATCGAGAGCGGAGAATACGGGCAGTGCCTGGAATGCCTGGATCTCATCTCCGACAAGCGGCTTGAAGCGGTGCCCGCCGCGGAGCTCTGCATCAATTGCAAGGACAAGAAAGAAAAGCTCGAGAGGGGACGTTGATCGGTGCTCTACTTCGCGATCGCGGCGCTCGTCGTCATCCTCGACCAGTCCTCGAAACGGGTCATCTGGGAGCTCTACAAGTATAGCGGCGGAGCCGACGTCATCGACGGCTTCTTTCGCATCACGCTCAGCAAGAACAAGGGCGCCGTATTCGGCCTTCTCTCGAATGCGGGGCATCTTCTTCTCGTTATCCGGATCATTTCGATCGCGGTGCTCGCCTTCTTCGCTTACCGGATGCGGTATGCCCCGGCGCACAAACGCGTGTGCCTGGGCTTGATCCTCGGCGGCGCCTTCGGCAACCTCATCGACCACCTCGCGGCGGGGGAAGTGCTCGATTTTCTCGACGTCGGCATCGGCATGCGCCGGTGGCCCACGTTCAACGTCGCCGACATCGCGGTCACGGTAGGAGCCCTGCTCCTCATCCTCGGCTACGCGCTGTACCCCGACTCCCACCTGAAGGAAACCGAGCCGCCCCTGCGGGAGCAGTCTTGACGGATAGAAGATCGTTCGAATTCCTCGTCGATGAAGACGACGTCGGAGAGCGCCTCGACTCCTTTCTGAGCGCGCAAATCCCCGAGCTCTCGCGGTCGCGGATCCAGAGAGCGCTCCGAGCGGGGGACGTGCTCGTCGACGGCGAGCCGGCGGCCAAACCGGCCCGGAAGGTGCGGCAGGGCGAACGGGTCGTTCTGTCCTTCAGCCCGCCCCGGCCGCTCGAGATCGTTCCCGAGGATATTCCGCTCGATATCGCCTATGAGGACGAGCATCTCCTCGTCGTGAACAAGGCGCCGGGGATGGTCGTCCATCCCGCGCCCGGCCACGAGACGGGCACGCTCGTTCATGCCCTCATGGCGCACTGCAGGAACCTCTCCGGAATAGGAGGCGTGCTCCGTCCCGGCATCGTGCATCGGCTCGACGCGGGGACCTCGGGGCTCCTCGTCGTGGCGAAGGACGACGTGACGCATATCGCCCTGAGCCGCGCGCTCATGGAGCGCGCCGTGAGCCGCATGTACTGCGCCCTCGTATGGGGGGAAATGCCGGAGCGGACCGGTGTAATTGACATGCCCATAGGAAGATCCCCGATCGACCGGAAGAAGATGGCCGTGGTGGAAGAGGGGGGCAGGGAAGCGCATACGACTTACTATGTTATAGACACATTTGGACCCTTCCAGTATATTAGGCTCAAGCTTGGAACGGGGCGGACGCATCAGATCCGCGTGCATCTCTCGCGGGTCGGCCACCCCGTTCTCGGCGACCCCGCGTACGGCGGGAGGCGCGAACGGCGGGGGGGACTCACGGGGAAGGCCGCCGCGACGGCGGACAAAGCCCTCTCGATGATCGACAGGCAAGCCCTGCACGCGGAGGAGCTTTCTTTTGTTCACCCCGTGACCGGGGAATCCGTGACGTTCAAGGCGGCTCCCCCGGCCGATTTTCGGGCGGTCCTGGATTTCTTGAAAACGGCGTGAGCGCTGCGACCACGGGGAGCAACGACGATGCGCATCGAATCCCGCGAAAAGGACGGAATCGTCATCCTCGACCTGCAGGGGAAGCTCATGGGAGGCCCCGACGCCGAAACGTTCAAGGCCACGTTCCACAAACTCCTCGAGAAGGGCCAGAAGCGGGTCGTCGTCAACCTTCACGGTGTCGATTGGATCAACAGCACCGGCATGGGCATTCTCATCTCGGGGTACACGACGATGCGGCGGGGGGGCGGCGACCTCAGGCTGCTCCACGTCTCGGACAGAATACGGAGCATTCTCTACGTCACGAAGCTCAACCTGATCTTCAAGTGCTTCGACACCGAGGATGAAGCGGTGGCGAGCTTCCTGGACGGTTGATCCGAAAACAAATCCACGAGGAGGCAATGAGCCGCCATGGCCGGCACAGTCGTTCTGGAGTTCCCGAGCGAGTACAGGTTCCTCAACATCGTGGACCTCGTCTGCGGCGACGTGGTTCAGAATCTGTGCGATAATCGCGAAACCGCCAATGAGATAGCGATATCGGTGATCGAAGCGGTCACGAACGCCATCGAGCACGGGAATTGCGAGTGTTCCGACCAGAACGTCCGGATCGCCTTCATCTGCAGGGAAGACCGCCTCTGCGTCGAGGTCGAGGACTGCGGCAAGGGCTTCGACTATACGTGCTATCTCCAGAACATCCCCGATCCGGCGAACGTATATCACCTGCGGGGAAGAGGCATCTTTATCATGAAGAACATGATGGATTCGCTCAAATTCGAGATGGTGCCCGGCCACGGCATGAAGGTCAGGCTCGAGAAGGTTCTGAAGCCGAAAGCCGGCGGCGAGATTCGAAAGGATTAGCCGGGGCCCTCCGCTGCGTTTCCCACGCGATCTCCGGAAGTGATTTGTATGGGCGCCTCCTCCTTTCTCGCATCGTTTTATCTCGTCTGCGGCATCATCATATTCTTTCTCGCCGTGATGATCCTGCGGCAATCGGGAAAGAGCGCGGCAAGCTGGTGCACGGCGCTCGTGCTCTTCTTCGCGAGCTTCGGGCCCATCCTCGGCGCCGTGAGCTATCTCCTCAGACTGAATCCGCGCGAGGGCACCGTCCTTTTCGAGAACCTCGTCGCGAGCTTCGACTACGTCTGGGAGTTCTTTTTCCCCTCGCTCGTTCTTTTCGCGCTCGTATATCCGCGGCGGCACCGGGCCTGGCCGTGGGTGCGGAAGATCGCCTGGATGCTCTTTCTCCCGCACCTCTTCCATCTCATCCTCGTCATATTTCTCATGCACCGCGTGAATCCCTCGCGCATGTTTCAGGGGCTCGGCCAGCTTGCCGTCTCGCTCCCCGCCGTGAACGCGTTTCTCAAGCGAATGGCCGAGTTTCTCGACGTCTTCATTTCGCTCCTCCTCAAGGCGCACGTGCAGCTCTTCTCCATCGTGGACGTCGCGTACGCCGCGTTTTCGATGATCCTCCTCGTGGGCGCGATGCGATCCGACGTATCGCCGCGCGTGAAACGCCAGGTGCGCGTCCTGCTGGCCGGGCTCGGGCTCTGCATCGTCACGTTCCTGCTCGCCCGGCTCGTTTCCTCGTTCGCGGGGGCGCAGGCGCGACAGGATATCTCGGCCGCGTTCATCAACGCGTCGCTCGTCATCGGCGGCGGCTCGATCGCATTCGCGATCGCGCGCTACCAGCTCCTCGACATGCGGCTCATCGCGCGCCGCGGCATACTCTACGTCGCGGCCGCCGCGGTCTTCGCGTCCGTCTATCTCCTCATCATCAGGGAGATCACGGGGCTTTTCGCGCGATTCTCGGGAGGCGGCGTCGAGATACTCGAGACGGGATTCATCATTCTCTTCATCATCGCGTTTCAGCCCGTGCTCGGACGGATCGAGGAGTGGTCAGAGCGATTCCTCGTGCGGGAGCAGCACAATCCGCGCGCGCGCATCCGCGCGCTGAGCAGCGAGCTCCTCACGATGATCGACGTCTCCGCCATGAAGGAGCGCATCGGCGCGGTGCTCGCGGACGTGTTCGAGACGAAGGAGGCGCAGCTCATTCTCGCGAAGGAGATCCTCGAGGAGAGCGGAGGCGATCCCGACGTCCAGACCGCGCTGGATACGCTCGCCGGTATCGGCGAGCCCGTCACGCGCGCGGATCTTCTCGAGGCGCTCGGTTTCCTGAGCGCGCGGAAGAACTTCCTGCGGAGGCGGCGGAAGAAATACGCGGACGAGGCAACGGCGAGTCTCCCCGCCGGTATGCGCCGCTTCGCCCGGTGCGATCTCCTCGTGCCGATCATCCACGATACCGGCTGCGTCGCGGCGATTCTCCTCGGCACGCGGCCGGAGCAGGATCGATACAACGCCGAGGAACGCGCGCTCCTCTCGATGCTCGCCGCGCAGGTTGCGGCGTCGCTCCACAACATATCGCTCCTCAAGGAAGTGGTCGAGAAGCGCGTCCTCGAGGAAGAGCTCAATATCGCGAGATCGATCCAGCTCAAACTGCTTCCGTCCGATCCCCCCGAGCTCGAGCGCTTCGAGGTGGCGGCGCTGAGCATCTCGAGCAAGCAGGTGGGAGGCGATTACTACGATTTTCTGCGCCGGGGTCCCTATCTCGCGATCGCCGTGGCGGACGTGTCGGGGAAGGGTTTTCCCGCCTCGCTCCTCATGGCCACGCTCCAGGCGAGCCTTCGATCGAACATGGACCGCATGGAGTATCCCGTCGAGCTCGTGGGAACGCTCAACGACATGATGTGCGAGGCGACGACCGAGGATAAATTCGCCACGCTCTTCTACGGTTGTCTCGACATGGACAAGGGCGTGCTCTCGTACACGAACGCCGGCCACGTCTTCCCGACCTTCATGAGAAGCGGCGGCCGCGTCGAAGTGCTCGGGTACAGCGGGCTCATCCTCGGCGTGCTGCCGGGATTTCAGTACGAGCATTTCGATCTCGCGCTCGAACCGGGGGACACGCTCGTCGTGGTCAGCGACGGCGTGACCGAGGCCACGAACAACGACGGCGAGTTCTACGGCGAGGAGCGGTTGACCCCGCTGCTCGCGTCGCTTCGCGGCAGGCGCGCGCACGAGGTGCGCGACGCGATCAT
>JAPLKY010000257.1 GCA_026387805.1 Candidatus Krumholzibacteriia bacterium | reverse complement strand
AGGTTGACCTTGTCGAGGTCGATCTTCACGCCGAATCCTCCCGCGTGCGCGAGCTCCGAGGTGGCGCAGGCGATGCCGCCGGCGCCGAGATCCTTGAAGCCGATCACCACGCCCCGATTCGCCGCGGCTTCGAACACCTTCTTCATCGCCTCCGAGAGCACGCGCTTGAGGAACGGATCGGGCACCTGCACCGCCCCGCGGTTCGCCTTCTCCTCGCTCGCAAGATCCTCCGAGGCGAACGCGGCGCCGCCGAAGCCCGAATCGTCGGTGGGCTTTCCAATGAGTATCATTTTGTAGGGGGTCTTGCGCGCCTCGGCGGGAACGCGGCTCCGGATGACGCGCGACTCCTTGACGATGCCGACCGCGACGACGTTCACGAGGCAGTTGTCGTCGTAGCCCCGGTCGAACACGACGTCGCCGCCGAGATTCGGAACGCCGAGGGCGTTTCCGTAGCTCGCGATGCCCTCGACGACGCCGCGCGCGATCGAGATCGCCTGCTGAGCCTTCGGCCCCGCCGGATCGCCGAAACGGAGCGGATCGAGGCTTCCCACGACGTCGGCGCCCATGCAATACACGTCGCGCACGATGCCGCCGATGCCGGTCGCCGCCCCTTCGACGGGGAGCACCTGCGACGGATGGTTGTGGCTCTCGTGGCTGATGACGAGACACCACGAGTCGCCGCTGCCCGCCGGAGCGAAACGAATGATCCCCGAGTCCTCCCCCGGACCGAGCACGACGTTCGGCGCCTCCGTCGGGAGGAACTCCTTGAGGACGCCGCGGCTGCTCTTGTAGCTGCAGTGCTCGCTCCACATCGTGTTGAAGATCGTAAGCTCCACGACGGTCGGGTCGCGCCCGAGAAGCTCCGTCACGCGGAGCGCCTCGGCCGTCGTGATATTGAAGCCGTGCTGCTTGAGGAGCGCGGCGATCTCGGCGTCCGGTTTTCCCTTTATCGAAACGATTCCCTTGAGTGCTGGGCCCATACGTCAGTTCCTTCTCCCGAGCGTCCGTTTGAAGATGAAATCTATTTTTCTGAAATGCCCGTCGAGGTCGAAGAGCGCGGCGATCTCTTCCTTCGAAAACCGCTTCCGC
Organism: Candidatus Krumholzibacteriia bacterium; assembly: GCA_026387805.1. GTDB lineage: Bacteria > Krumholzibacteriota > Krumholzibacteriia > Krumholzibacteriales > Krumholzibacteriaceae > SSS58A. Next base: position 1,992 of record JAPLKY010000257.1, on the reverse strand, counting down.
AGCCGAGCGTCCGCGGCGAGGAGCTCGCGGAAGCTCGCGCCCGTGCGTCTCGCTTCCATCGCGGCGTCCTGCACGATCTTGTAGGCCGCCTCGCGCGAGAATCCCTTCTCGACGAGAAACAGGAGCACGTGCTCCGAGAAGACGAGCCCTCCCGAGCGGTCGAGATTCGCGCGCATCGTCTTCTTGTTCACGCGCACGTTCTCCATGATCCACGTGAATTTCTCGAGCATGTAGGCGGCGAGCATCGTCGAATCGGGGATGATCACGCGCTCGACCGACGAATGGCTGATGTCGCGCTCGTGCCAGAGCGCGACGTTCTCGAGAGAGGCGTGCGCGTTCGCGCGGAGGATGCGCGCCATGCCGGCGATGCGCTCGCAGAGGATCGGATTGCGCTTGTGCGGCATCGCGCTCGAGCCTTTCTGCCCGCGGGTGAACGGCTCCTCCGCCTCCGCGATCTCGCTGCGCTGGAGCGCGCGGATCTCGGTCGCCATCTTCTCAAGGGAGGCGCCTATCACGGCGAGCGCGGCCATGTACGCCGCGTGCCTGTCGCGCTGGATGATCTGGGTCGTGACGTTCGCGGTCTCGAGACCGAGCTTCCGCATGACGAAACGCTCGACGCGGCGGTCGATGTGCGTCTGCGTGCCCACGGCGCCCGTCATTTTGCCGACGCGCACCTCCTCGATCGCCCGCTCGAGACGCTCGACATTGCGCCCCGTCTCCTCGTACCAGACGAGGATCTTGAGCCCGAAGGTGATCGGCTCGGCGTGCATGCCGTGCGTTCTCCCGACCATCGGCGTGCGGCGATAGCGGACGGCCTGCCTGCGCAGCACGCGCCGCAGTTTCACGAGCCGCGCGAGGATCTCGCGCCCGGCCGCCGTCATCTGGCACGCGAGCGCCGTATCGAGGAGATCGGAGCTCGTCATGCCGAGGTGCAGATAGCGCCCCGACGGCCCGATGCGGCTCGACATGTCGGTGAGGAAGGCGATCACGTCGTGGCGCACGCGCTCCTCGATCTTCTCGATCCGCCTGACGCTGAACCCCGCGCGGGCGCGGATCTCGCGCGCCGCCTTCGCGGGGATGAGCCCGTATTTCGCCATGCCCTCGCAGTAGAGAACCTCGATCTCGCGCCAGAGATCGTACTTGTACTCCTCGGACCAGATCTTCGTCAGCTCGGGAACGGAATATCGTGGAATCAACCGAAACCTCCTCTGAGAGCGGCGTCCCGGATCATCACGCGCCCTTCGGCTGCTCGACGAGCCTCAGTTTCAACGATTGCGTCCTGCCGTTCCGGTAAACGACCAGGTCGACGGCGTCTCCGACGCGAAGCCCGAAAACAGCCTTCGCCGCCTGCTCGGGCGTGCTCACCTTCAAACCGTTCACCTCGAGAATGACGTCCCCGCGCTCGATTCCCGCCCGGGCTCCCGGCCCGTCCGCCTCGACCTTCTCGACGAGAAGCCCGCCCGTCACGCCGGAGCCGAAGCGCCGCGCGACCTCCGGAGTGACGCTGCTCACGCTGATGCCGGTCCACGTGAACCGCACGCGGCCGTAATGGAGGATCTCGTCGACGACCGCTTTCGCGGTGTTGATCGGGATCGCGAAGCTCATCCCCGGAATGCTGCCCTCCGCGGTGGACATGATGAAGGTGTTGATGCCGATCACTTCTCCCGCGCTCGAAACGAGCGGCCCGCCGCTGTTGCCGGGACTGATCGCCGCGTCGGTCTGAATCATGTTCTGGAAAACGGGAGCATCGGTGCTCGATTTCACGTCCCGATGGAGCGCGCTCACGACCCCCACGGTCACGCTCGGCTGCGGATCGCCGAGGAGGTAGCCGAAGGGGCTTCCGATCGCGATGACCCATTCGCCTTTCCTGATGGCCGGGTTGGCATTGATGTCGAGCGCCGGCAGGTTCGCCGCATCGATCTTGATCAACGCGATGTCGGTGCGCTTGTCGCTGCCGATGACCTTCGCCGTGAATTCGCGGCGATCGGTGAG
>JAPLKY010000349.1 GCA_026387805.1 Candidatus Krumholzibacteriia bacterium | reverse complement strand
GTGATGGAATGACTGAGGAGCTCATCAATCGCCTGAGCAATATCCAGGGCCTGCGAGTGCCGGCTCGAACGTCCGCTTTCATGTTCAAGGGGAAAACGGGAGACATTTCAGAAATCGGAAGCAAGCTCAAGGTTCATACGGTGCTCGAGGGAAGCGTTCGGAAGGCGGGGAGCGAGCTACGGATCACGGCACAGCTCATCAACGTCGCCGACGGGTATCATATCTGGTCCGAGACGTATGACCGCGAGCTGAAAGACATATTTGTCATCCAGGACGAGATTTCGACGGCGATTGTCAATGCGCTCAAGCTGCAAATATCCTCCGAAGAGAAGCAGAAAATGTCCGAGAGGCCAATCGACAACGTGGCGGCGTACGAATGCTATCTGAAGGCCTACGACAAGGTCTGGCGCTTCAGCGAAAGCGCTCTCGATAGCGCGGAGCGATATTTGCAGGAAGGCGTCGCCATCGTCGGCGACAACGCGCTGCTGTACTCGGCTCTGGCATTGGTCTACTGGCAGTATGTCAACATCGGCGCCAGACAAGAGGATTACATTACGAAATCCGAAGAATATGCAAAGAAGGCGTTGGCTCTGGATCCGAATTTTCCGATGGCAAATGAGGTCCTCGCGACGATCTACAAGGACTTCCTCGGGAATCCGCGGGAGGCGCTTCTTCATTACAAGAATGCCCTGGCGGTGAACCCGATCGAGCTGAACGTCCTGCGAAAGCTCGCGTATACCTACATCGTGAGTATCGGAAGACCGGCCGCGGCCTTGCCCCTCATGGAGCGCGCACGGCAGGTCGATCCGCTGGAGCCCTGGAAATACTTGTCCCAGGGGATGCTGCATTTCTATGATGAACAATACCCGTTGGCTCTCGATCAATGCCGCAAGTTTTATGAGGCGGATACCGGGAGTCCGCTTTCCCAGTTCTTCTACGCATGGATGCTGGTTTGCAACGGGGATCGCGACGAAGCCTTTTCCATTATTGACGCGAGCGCGAGGTCGACGCCGGATAATGTGTGCACCAAGCTCGGTCTCTTGCTGAAATACGGAGCGCTGAAAGATAAGAAGAAAGCATTCGGGGAAATGACTTCCGATTTCCAGAGAACATGCAAGAGGGATCCCGAATGGTCATACTACGTGGCGCTCATGTTGGCCTTGCTCGATGCGAGACCGGAAGCTCTCGATTGGCTCGAGAACGCCGTCAATCGGGGGTTCATCAATTATCCGGCCCTTGAGCGGACGCCGTTGCTCGATAACCTCCGCGGCGAAGAGCGCTTCAAGAAGCTCCTGGAGCGCGCGAAATACGAATGGGAGCATTTCGAGGCATGAGCATGATCGGAAGAACGATCTCCCATTACCGTATCCTCGAGAAGCTCGGCGAGGGCGGGATGGGCGTCGTGTACAAGGCCGAGGACACGAAGCTCAAGCGCGTCGTGGCGCTCAAGTTTCTCCCTCAGGATCTCACGCGCGACGCGGAGGCGAAGGCGCGATTCAATCGCGAGGCTCAGGCTGCCGCCGCGCTCAATCATCCCAACATCTGCACGATATACGAGGTCGGCGAGCACGAGGGGCAATCCTTCATCGCAATGGAGCTCGTCGAGGGACAGAGCCTCAAGGAGCGGATCGAACGGGGGCCGCTCCCGATCGATGACGCGGTCTCCTTCGCGATCCAGGTGGGAGAGGGGCTCGGCGAGGCGCACGAGAAGGGAATCGTCCATCGGGATATAAAGCCGGGCAACATCATGCTCGCCGCGAAAGGTCAGGCGAAGATCCTCGACTTCGGGCTCGCCCGCCTGGGCGGCGACACGAAGCTCA
>JAPLKY010000181.1 GCA_026387805.1 Candidatus Krumholzibacteriia bacterium | reverse complement strand
AACCCGATCACGACAATCTCCTTCAACCTGACCGAGCCCTCTTACGTCAGGCTCGAAGTCTTCAGCGCGACGGGAGCGAGGGTCGCGACTCTCGTGGATCACCAGATGGAATCCGGGGAGCACTCGGTACCGTTCAACGCGCAGGGATTGAGCTCGGGAGTCTACTTCTACCGCCTGAGCGCAGGCCGCCAGATCGAGACGAAGAAGATGGTTCTTCTCCGGTAGCGGCTCTCCGAGCGCGCGGGATTGACCGGTGACCCGGCCGTCGAGTCGATCGAAGACCCGGCGGCCGGGTTCTTCTTTGGCCGCAATATTTTGTGCTTGCAAAAATCGCGAAAACCGCCATAATTAAGCGAGTCGGACAGAGTTGGAGTTAATGTTGGGAATCCAGTTAAAGACGATAGACGGAGCCTGCTTGGTTGATCCTCTCTATTCGGGTCTTGCGAGATTCCTTTCCAACAAAATCTGCGACGGGAGTTTTTGACCGATAGGAGGTCACAATGAAGCTCTACGTAGGCAACATGTCTTTCGATTCGAGCGAAACCGAATTGCGGAAGGCGTTCGAGGCTTACGGTCAGGTGGACTCCGTGACAATCATCATGGACAGGGACACCGGCCGGCCGAAGGGATTCGGATTCGTGGAGATGTCCAACGACGCCGAAGCCAAGAAGGCGATCGAGGGCCTGAACGGCAAGGATTTCATGGGCCGTGCGCTCAACGTCAATGAGGCTCGCCCTCGCACCGACGGCCCTCGCCGCGGAGGCAGCGGCGGTCCCAGGCGCAGCTTCTAGCACCAGACCAAGAGAATCATCGGCACCGAGTGCAGGCTCACGTGCCGGTCGTGAATCGAGGGAAGCCGATCGTCGGCTTCCCTCGCATGATCGCCACGGAGAAGAAAAGGAATCAGGAACCGTTCCGCAGGAAATCAATGCCGGCTATGCAACTGTATCTGATCAATCCGTCGAATCCCCTTATCAACCTTGTCAGAGTCAAGGAGAGCCGCTGGAACCGCTATCGCGTGTGGAAGCCCCTCAGCCTCATGGTTCTCGCGGGCCTGACTCCGCCGGAATGGGAAATCTCGATCAGAATCGTGCGTACGAGGTAGCCGGACATTTCCGGCGTCTCGGCGTACCCGTCGTGCTCGGCGGGATCCATGCGACGATGTGCCAGGACGAGGCCCTGAGACACGCGGACTCGATCGTCACGGGAGAGGCCGAGAGCGTATGGCCCCGTGTCCTCGAGGACGCGCGGCTCGGGCGCCTGAAGTCCCGTTACGAGGGCGGGAGGGCGGAGCTCGCGAACATCCCGATCGCGCGCCACGATCTGCTTGCCGGTCGATATGCCCTGGGAGCGATCCAGACGACGCGCGGCTGCCCTCTGAACTGCAGCTTCTGCAGCGTGACCGCGTTCAACGGCGCCTATTACCGGCAGCGGCCCATTGAGGACGTGATTCGGGAAAAGCACGTTCTCGTGGTGGACGACAACCTCATCGGCACGAAGCCGGAGCATATCGCCCGCGCCAAGGACCTCTTTCGCGCGATGATAGAGGCAAATCTGCGCAAAGAATGGATAGCCCAGGCCACCATCAACTTCGCCGACGACGAGGAGCTCATGGAGTTGGCCGCGAAGGCCGGGTGCAACGGTGTCTTCATCGGATTCGAGTCACTCGATCCCGGGAAGCTCCTCGAGCTCGGCAAGAAATTCAGCCTTATGAAGAATCGTGATTTTCGCGCCTCCGTGCGACGCATCCAGCGACACAACATAGTGGTCGTCGGTTCCTTCATCATCGGCCTGGACGTGGACGAACCGGGCATAGGCAAGCGTATCGCCGAGGTGGCCAACTGGTACGGTATCGATAACCTCAACGCGCTGTTTCTCACGCCGCTCCCCGGCACGCGTCTGTGGGACACAATGAAATCGGAGGATCGCATCCCCCTCAATACGTTCCCGGAAGACTGGAAATACTACACGCTGACCTTCCCGGTTGCCCGGTATAAGCATCTCTCTCCGAATGACATCCTTCGGGAAATGCATTCCTGCAACGCTACCTTCTATTCCATGCCGAACATCCTGCGAAGGGTATGGAACAGCGTCTGGCGGCGGCGCAAGCCGGCCTTGAGCCTCGTGGGGAATCTCTCCTACCGGAACAACATCCGCATGGGCCTCAAGGCGCACGACAACTTCCGGCGTCAAGTCGGCGACAGGCTCGGTTGAGCCCACCGTACTCATCTCATGAGGATCATTTTTCTGGATTGCACGAGCGTGCCCGCTCTCAACCGATAGAAATACACCCCGCTCGCCGCCGCATTCCCGCTCGCGTCGCGCCCGTCCCATTCCATCGCATGATACCCGCTCGCTTGCCCCTGCCCGTTCGCAAGGCTCGCTACGAGGCGTCCCCGCGCATCATACACCTCGAGCGTCACGTGCGCATGCCGGGATAGATAGTACCCGATCGTCGTTGCTGGATTGAAGGGATTCGGGTAGTTCTGCTCGAGACCCGACGCGAAGGGGTGCGGCGTCGAGTCCGATATCGCATCGACCTGCCACACCGCGAGATCGCTCCGTTCGCTCGCATTCGCCATCGCATCGAAGGCCCGAACGTAGTAGATGAAGTTCCCGATCTCGTCTGGCCAGCAACGGAACGACGTCGAGCCGAGACTCGACGCGATCACGGAGCTTCGCGCGCAGCGCGTCACGGGATTCACGAGATCGACGTAGAGGCCCTCGCCGTTCACCGAACCGTCGGTGACATAGAGAAAGCGCAGGAGGATGAAGCCCGATCCGCCCGCCATGAGACTCGAGAGATCGAACGTCGCGCTTACCCAGCCTCCCGAGGCGCCCGTGATTCCGTTCCCGCGGTTGGCTCCGTTCGGATCGAGATTCGTTGTCAGGTCGCCGGGGAGGGTGACCCACGTGTCCCCGTCGTCGAGGCTTCCCTCGAGATACGCGTAATCCCAATCCAGCTCGATATCGTACCAGAGGCGGCACGAGAGCGTCTGCGGCAGCCACAGTGGATAGATGTTCGCCATGCTCAGCGTGTTCAGGAGATTATCACCGCTCCCCGAGCAGAAGCTGTACGAGCCGGCATACGCGCGGGCGTTCGTCAACGCGAAGCCGCCCGTCGCCCAGAGCGCGCCGGGCGCCTCGATGGAATCGACCGTGCCCGCGAGATTCTTGATCTCGGTGAGCTCATATGAAATCGACGGATGCGGATCCTGCGGATCGGGCCCCGACCAGCTGATCTCGTACGCGGGCGGATCGCTCGAGGTGACGGGATTCATCGTCGGGGGCCACGGACCCTCGTGGAATCGCGGATCGCCGGCGACCCTGAGGGCCGCCATATTCATGCCGAGCATCTTCTCGAACGTCGGCTGGATCAGGCTGTCGGGAGGAGAATACCCCCCCTCATCGTACGAATTGAGCTCGATGGTGAAACCGAAGATCCTGTTCTTCGCCTGGGTATCGCCGTAGAGCCAGTCGTCGCTGTCGCCGTTCGTCAGATAGATCTCTCCCGACGCTGCATTGCCGACGGCGTAGCCGTTCCCCTGCCGGAGCGAATCCCCGATCGCGAAGAAGAGATCGTTGTCGGGAGTATCGAGCGCCGCGTATCCCCAGGGAAAGAGGATCTGCTCGCCGTAGGAGTGGTACGAGAGGCTGAGAACGAAATGGCGGCGCGCGCATAGATCCCTCACGGCCCTGGTCTCGCGCTCGCTGAAGGGTCCGGTGCCGCGATACTGCCCGCTCCAGGTTTCGGGCGAGCTTCCTTCGTCGTCGTATCCCCAGTTGTAGCTGTAATTCCTGTTGAGGTCGACGCCGTAGCTGCCGTCGCCGTTGGGCCTGCGGTTCTTGTTCCACCAGATTGCCGAAGAGCCGTCGTGATTCTGCTCGACGTAGACGTGCCCGTCGACGTTCATCATGGGAACGATCCAGACGGCGCGCGTGTCGACGAGGCCGGTCACGGCCGCGTCGGTCCCGTATCTCTCGAGGAGATATTTCGCGAAGAGGAGCGGCACCTCGACCGACATGATCTCCCGCGAATGATGGGCTCCCATGATGAGGATCTCGGGCTCACCCTCGTCCGCGGCCACGTTGTCCGATATCCTGATCGCCCGGATGGGGCGACCGAGAAGACTCGTTCCGAGCGTGTCGACGCGCGCAAGAGAGGGATTGGCGAGCGCAAGGGAATCGAGAAGAGCATTCATCTCCGCGTAGGTATGATATCTTCCGAGGTTCTCGTCGAGCGCCGACGGGGCCGCGAGATCGACCCTCTCGAGAACGGAGACGAGCGCGCCCTTCGAACCGAGCCAGTCGAGCTGTTCGTCCGTGACGGCGAGATCCGCGCGTCCATCGGAATAGACGTGCAGGATTTCGGGCGCCCATGGGGCCCCCGCACGCAGCGCAGCGAGCCATGCGAGCGAGCACGGGCGGGGTGCAATGGGCGGCAGGACCCGCGTATCGCGCGAGCACGGGCGGGGTGCAATGGGCGACAGGACCCGTGGGGCGGTCGCCTAAGGCCGCATCGAATCGGCCGGCTCGGCGCCGTGCTCGAGCCCCTCGGCGATAGCGTTGCGGAGCTTCTCGATCCACGCGTCATCCGATATGCCCTCCCAGGTATCCGGCCCCATGGGCTTATGAACGATCATTCTGATCGCGCCGGGATGTATCTCCCTCGTGCGGGGCGGATTCACCCGATTGCTGCCGACGATCGTGACCGGGACGACCGGGACGTTCGCCTCGCGCGCGATCCTGATGACGCCCTTCTGAAACGGAAGCATTCTCCCCTCGCGATCTCCCCACGTTCCTTCCGGAAAGATGACGAGATTGTGCCCCGACTTCAGCGCCTCAACCGCCTCCTGCCAGGCTCCGCGAATCTCGGAGCGACTGCCGGGAACCACGCCAATCGCTTGCATGTTCTTCAGGGCCCGTCCGATGAAGGGCCATGAGAAAAAGGCCCTCTTGCTCACCCAGCGAAAGGTTACCGGCATGAGCGCATGAAAGAGCGGAATGTCGAAAGCGCTCTGATGATTGGATGCGAATACGACCGCGGTATCGCGCGGAATGTGCTGAGAGCCGTCGAGCGAACGGCGCGCGCCGAGAAGGAAGAGTCTCCCCCAGCGGCGCGCGAAACGAATATACAGATCCGCGCGCGCGCGGCGCGGCGCGCAAAAGGCGCACAGCTCGGCGCAGCCGGCGCTCGCAATCGTCGCAAGGCCTATCCACAGCCAGCGACAGCCATACTCGAGACGCTTCAGTTGCGTGCGCAGTTCCATAGAGAGAGCGGATTCTCAATCCGGATCCAGATAACAGTTCCTGCAGTAGTCGGGGAGGTCGTGATCCCTGATCCTTTTCCGGAACTCGCAATAGGCCGGCGAATTCCAGACTTCCGCGAAATCCCGCTCGAAGACATTTCCCATCTTCACCGTATCCGAATCGGCGATGATGCAGCACGGAACGACGTCGCCGTTCGCCGCGATGAAGGCGCTCATCCAGGGCCAGACGCATTTGTGCCGCCGCGTATAGTAATCGCTGCGGGAGAT
>JAPLKY010000290.1 GCA_026387805.1 Candidatus Krumholzibacteriia bacterium | reverse complement strand
AGTCCGCGAACGAGAGCTCGCTTCTGCGCTTGCCGGCGAGAACGACGATCCCCTGCACGAACGCGACGAGACCGGTCGCGACGAAGACGGACACGACAATCGTCGTGAACCAGTGCCGCCGCATGACGCTTCGGTACAGCGACCGCACGCGGTTCTTGTTCTTCGCGATGAGCCCGGGCGCGTGCACCGGTGCGGTCCCGACCTGGTCAAGGATCATTCCGACCGAGGCGACGACGGGGTCGTCCCGATCGCAGCGGGCCAGATATTCCCGTGCCCGCCGGGCCTCCTCATCGTCCAGGTTCCCCGCCACCGCCTCCTTGGCGAGATCGAGAGCGTTCGCGAGGTACGCCGCCTGCGAGGGCCGGGCGCGGTGCTCGATCGATCGGGCGGCGATATAGAACGCGACGAAGGTCATGTACATGACGGCCACGGCGGGCCGGTAGAAGTAATCGTTGTCGCTTGTGAGGAATTTTCCGATCTCGTCGATGAACGCGCCGAAACCGAGGCCGCCGATCACCGCCGCGAGATAGATCGCCGGTTCGGTAAGCGACATCATCATGAGCACGAGGGCCGCCGCCATGCCGATCCCGCCGAACAGCACATGGGCGATATGGAAACCTCCCCCGCCGATCTGCGGGTAGCCGGTGACGGAGAGAATCGCTCGAATGCACAGAACGGAAACCACGGCCGAGACGAGGAAGACCTCGACGAGTCGCCCGGAACCGATTCGCACGATGAGTGATCGGCGGAACTCGGCCGTGCGGCTCACCGGAACGCCTCCCCTTGCTCGAGATCGAGAAGCCGCCGCTTCCGCCAGAGGCCGCCGCCGTATCCGCCGAGCTCGCCGCTCTTGTTGACCACGCGATGGCACGGTATGAGTATCGCGATCCGGTTCAAGCCGTTTGCGTGCCCGACCGCGCGGACCGCCCCGGAATTGCCGATTGCCCGCGCGACGTCTTCGTAGCTCCTCGTTTCCCCGTACGGGATGCCGAGCAGCGCCTTCCAGACCCGCGTCTGGAACTCGGTTCCCGGATACTCGATCGGCACGGAGAACCGTTTCAGAGTGCCCGAGAAATAGCAATCGAGCTCGCTCCGCAATCTCTCGATGACCTCGTTCTCTCCCGGCACGATCGGAAGGCGGAACCGGCGCGACAGCGCGTCGAACTGCGCCTCCAGCATCCGCCGGTCGGTGAATTCGAGAAAACATACCTTCTTCGCCGACGCGCCCGCCGCCATGGGGCCGAGCGGCGTCTGCATCCATGCGATGCGGATAATATCCTCGCCTCTCGTCTTGCCGGGCGGCTTCCCGAAGCGATTGAAAAAGGCGTCGCGAAAGCCGCTGTGCGATTCGTATCCGTGGCCGAGGATCACGTCGTCGAGGCGCTTGCCGTTCCTGATCTCGTCGAAGGCCCGCCCGAGCCGGCGCGCGCGGCAGTACGCCTGGAAGGTCATGCCGAATTTGTTCATGAAGAAACGCCGGGCCTTCGCCGGCTCGATACCCGCCTCCCGGAGATCGGCCTCCTTGATCCTGATCGACGGATCGCTCTCGACGCGTTCGAGCAGCCCGGCGGCCCAGGCGGGGAGCTCTCCGCCCGCCTTGAGCGGCTCGCAGCGCTTGCACGGCCGGTACCCGGCGAAGAGGGCCTCCTTCGGCGTGGGAAAGAACTCGACGTTTTCGGGAAGCGGTTTCCGCGCGGGGCACACCGGCCGACAGAAGACGCCGGTCGTCCTGACCCCGACATAGAACAATCCGTCGTACGATCCGTCCCGGCTTCTGAACGCCTTTTCCATCTCGGCATGATCGGGCATCGATTTCATGATCTGCTCCTCCCGCGATTGCGTCGTGTCGCCGTCATTCGACTGTCGATACCAAGATACTCCGCAATCCGGGACCCGCCACCGGAAAAGCGACGTCGATTTTTCATTTGGGCTTCGGCCCCATCGTGAAGACGATTCTGCCGCCGTTCTTCAGCTCGTCGTAAGGGAGAAACGGCACATCCCATTTCTTGCCGTTCAGCACGACGGACTGAACAAAGACGTTCCGGTCCGAGAGCCCTTCGGCGATCATCGTGAACGTCTTTCCGTTCGAAAGGCTCATCACGGCCTTCTTCACCGCGGGGCTCCCGATGACGTACTCGTCGCTTCCGGGGCACACGGGATAGAAGCCCATCGCATTGAAGATATACCAAGCGGACATCTGCCCGCAGTCGTCGTTTCCGCTGAGCGAGTTCGGTCTGTTTCCATACTGCGTCCTCATGATCTCGCGGACGAGCTTCTGCGTTTTCCACGACTCGCCGGCGTAGCAATACAAAAAGGCGATATGATGGCTCGGCTCGTTCCCGTGCCAGTACTCCCCGATCCTCCCCTGGATGTCGTCGACACCCTTGCTCTCCTCCGCCCTCGAGACGAAGAGGGAGTCGAGCTTGCGAACGAATCGCTCCTTCCCTCCCATGAGGGCGATCAGACCCGGAACGTCATGCGGTACGTACCACGTGTACTGCCAGCTCGTCCCTTCCGTGATATCGCCTCCCTCGGCGTACCGATGCGGATCGAATGGCGTTCGCCAGGCTCCTTGCGAGTCCTTCCCGCGCATCAGATTGAATGCCGGGTCGAAGATGTTCTTGTAGCTGCCGGCCCGCTTCATGAAATATTCGTAATCGTCCGTCTTTCCGAGCGACTTCGCCATCCGCGCCACGCAGTAATCGTCGTATGCGTACTCGAGCGTCTTCGAAACCGACTCGTTCTCCCTGTCGAATGGAACCCACCCGAGCTTCGCGTAGGTCGCGACGTTGTCGTAGTTCGGATTCATCGCCGTGGCCTTGATTGCCTCGTATGCGCGCGCCTCGTCGAAGCCCTTGACCCCCTTGAGGTACGCGTCGACGATCACGGGGACCGCGTGATATCCGATCATGCACCATGTCTCGTTGGCCTGGAGCGACCAGACCGGCAGAAGATGCTCGACGCTCTGATCGTAGTGCGCGAGCATCGAGTTGATCATGTCGGCGTCGCGATCGGCCTGAATCAAAGCGAAGAGCGGATGCGCGGCCCGGTACGTGTCCCAGAGCGAGAAGATCGCGTAGTTCGTCCATCCGTCGACGCGATGGACGTTCTGATCGAGGCCGCGGTATTCGCCGAGAATGTACAGGCCGTCGAAGCCGGCGCGCTTGAACTCTGCCCCCCAGAGGCCGCCCACTTCGGCCGCTCCAAAGCCACCCGTCAGGGGTGACTTGGCGCCGATGGCGC
>JAPLKY010000150.1 GCA_026387805.1 Candidatus Krumholzibacteriia bacterium | reverse complement strand
AAGCGCGACTAGCTTCACCATCGAGGCGTGGATCAAGTATCAGGGGGCCGGAGGATCGGGGGTGGGCGATGGAGCAATTGTCTCGAAGACATCGCCGGGGAGCGGCGCCACTCGGTTCCCATTCACTCTGGGGAACATGCGGAGCACGGGCCAGGCTGGGCGTCTTCAATTCTCGATGAGTGATGGCGCAACGACGGTGAGCGTCGGTACCTCGCGGAGCGATATCAACGACAACGCCTGGCACCATGTCGCCTGCGTGCATGATGCCGCGGGAGATTCACTCCGCATCTTTGCCGACGGTGTTCTCGAGGGGAGTGTGGCATGTCAAGGCCTTGGCGACGTCACAAATGCCGAACCGCTATCATTCGGCGCGGGCCCTGCTGTGGGCTCGTCATTTGGCGGTCAGTTCGACGAGGTGCGCATCTGGAACGTCGCGCGCGGCGCATCGGAGATCCGGGCCTCAATAGCGAAGCCGCTCGCAGGAACGGAGAGCGGTCTCGTCGCGTACTGGCCCCTTAACGACGTGAGCGCTGATGTGATCACCGACATGGCAAGTGGTGGCGCGCATTACGGGACCTTTACGGGCGGCGCCTACCGGACGGACGACTGCGCGGAGCTCGACATATATCCCAGTACCGATCTCAACGGCAACTACGTCCTCGACGGGCTGTACTACGGGACGGCGGCCGAGTTCGAGGTGCGGCCATTCAAGGGCAATCGCCAATTCGATCCGCCCGTCAAACGAATCGCGCTCAACACCCAATCCCCCGTGGAGAACCAGGTCAACTTCGTCGATATCTCCTCCTTCACGGTCTCGGGGACCGTCCGATACGCCGGCACGGCATGCGCCGCGCCGGACATTCCGATCATGGTGGACAGCAAGCCGGCCGGCTCGACCGACGCGAAAGGCAAGTTTGCTGTGACCGCGGGACTCGGGCAGCATTGGATCCGGCCGGCTCTCGAAGGACATACCTTCGGACCTGACAGCCTCTATGTCAACGTGAGACGCGACACCACGGTGAACGGCCCGACGGGGGTAGTTTTCAACGATTCGACGACGCAAACGCTCGCGGGGCGTCTCGGAGGCGGATGCGGGCGTTCGATCGGCGACATCACGATCACAGTCCGGAGCGAAAACGACTGCATGCTCTGGACGATTCCCTACAGTTCGGGCGATACCGCCTACAGCGTGACGCTCCCCCCGCAGAGCTATCTCGTCTCGGCCTCGGTTGACCCGCTGACCGTCCCCGAAGGTCTCGGCAAAACGGATGTCGTGCGCTACTTCCAGAATCTCGGGGCGCGCCTGGCGGAGATGGATAGCCTGGACGTCGCCATGGACTTCGTCTACCGGGCGCCGCTGCAGATTGCGATCATGGGATTCGAAGACTTTGTTGAGACCTGCCCCGGCCCGCTGACCTTCGAGAACAGGACATTCCCGGACAGCCTGCCCGTGATCCCGCAGCTCGCGGCGCTCGACCTCACCTTCACCGTGAACGAGAACTACGGCGCGAGCGGGCTCTGCCCGCTCGACAGCGGGATGGTGACGGTCCGCGATGAGATCTTCGACCGGCGCGGCGATACCGTGTTGGCGGTCAAGAACGGCATCGCCCGCTACCATACCTTCGCGACGACGCCGAGCCTCATCGTCGGGCGGCAGGATGAACAGGGGAACGACCGATCGTTCCAGAAGGCGATATCGGTCACGGCGAATGTCGAAGGCAGGACCCCGGTGACGGCGACCGAATGGACGCTTGTCACGGGTCACGTGGCGCCCGAGGGGGCGGATTTCGTGACGGCCGCCACGGATGCGCCGTTATACATCCTCCGCGATCCCCCCGGGGACGGGTCGTATGCATACCTCGAGCGAGGACAGAAATTCCGCACGAGATTCGACTGGGAGAAAGCCATGTGGAAGAAGGGCGGTGGCCTGACGGGTAAGCTGTGGTTCGGCGTCGACCTGTGGTTCTTCACCGGAATCACGATATACCCAATGGAGAGCAAGGTCGAATTCGATTGGAAGAATCTTCTCGGCGACATCTCCAACAGCGAGACCTATACCGACGTTACGATCACGACCACGGAGAGGTTCTCCACCTCCTCGAGTGAGTTCTTTATCGGGGAAAAAGGGGATGTCTTTGTGGGTGCGGGATTCAGCTTCATCTTCGCGGAAGTCGGCGTCATCGATGTGGAGGAATGCTCGGTCACGAGATCGACATCGGTTGGGTTCCAACCGGATTCGATCGAGACGATGTACGCATACTCGCAGCAATACATCGAGGATGTCTTGATTCCGGCATTCGATTCGAAAATAGAGTATTTCTCGACGAACGGCCCGCCCGATTCGTCGACGTACTTCGAGCTGAAGCGCGATGAATGGGAAAGGCTCCTTGCGTCGAACGACTCGCTGAAGGCAAACGCACCCGAGCTCTCCAGAAATATAAGCTTCAGCGCCGGCGCCGACTTGGCGTACGCTCACGTTGTAGACTCAACGATATCCTACACGCACACGCACACGTTCTACTGGGATAGCGAAGCGCAGCTGGGTGGATTTGAATTCGAGACGGGCTTCGGCGGCGTCGGCTTCGAAGTTCTCGGGGAGCTCCACCACGAGGGTCTCTCGCACTCCGGGGAGGATGAACACGGATCCAGAGACACCACCATCACGAGCGAAGTCGGGTACGTCATCAGTGACGACAATCTGGGAGACCACGTGACCGTGGACATCAAGGCCGACGGTCGATATCCGTCGCCGGTATTCGATGTGCTGGCCGGCCTCAGCTCGTGTCCGTACGAGCCATGGCCGGGCCCCGACGGGCAGGCGCGCGTCGTGCCTCGGGACAAACCGAGTCTCGGCGTAAGTCCTGTTCGGCGAGATGATGTCGCCCCCGAGGATGCCGCGGCCTTCACTCTCACCTTGGCCAACCTGAACCTGAGCGAGCCCCGCCTCTACGCGCTGCGGCTCCTTACCACCTCAAATCCGTACGGGGCAGTTGTCAAAGTTGGCGGAGTGCCTCTATCGGTCGGCGTGGAGTACTTCATCGACGCGGGGCAGTCTCAGCAGGCGGCTCT
The DNA here is from genome assembly GCA_026387805.1 of Candidatus Krumholzibacteriia bacterium. GTDB lineage: Bacteria > Krumholzibacteriota > Krumholzibacteriia > Krumholzibacteriales > Krumholzibacteriaceae > SSS58A. The sequence goes on along the minus strand of JAPLKY010000150.1, from coordinate 15,037 downwards.
CACGGTCGAGCGTGGACCGACGCGATACGACTACGAGAACCTCGCGCTCATCCTGTATCCGCCGTGCGAGTACGACCTGTTATGGAGATACGGGGCGCCGCTTTGGCGAGCGGACACGGTATACGTCAGCGTCAGCTTCGACGCGCCGTGCAGCGACGTGACGCTGCTCCTTCCCGAGTCGGGATGGGTGTACGACAAGTCCGACCAGGATGCCGGCGGCGCGATAGATCTGTTGCTGACCGATTATGAGCTGCAGATCAGCGAAAACGATACGCTCCAGGCAGTGTGGGGCGAGTATCGCCGGCTTGGGGTGGGGCAGAAGGGACCTACGCCGTGGGTGAGCATCCCCGCCGAGTCACTCGGCACGAACGAGACCCTCATCGCGTGGCATCCGCTTGAAACGCTCGAGGACGGCGTCTACGAGCTACGCGCCTACACCCAGTGCGCGGGCGGCAAGGGGTATTCGGAAGTGTCGACGGGCACCATCGAGCGGCACGGGCCGATGGTGCTTGGCACACCGCAGCCGTCAGATGGGGAGCTCTCCTTCGGTGAGGATATCAGTATCAGTTTCAACGAACTGATCGATTGTCTCTCTATCGATCCGGATAGCGTCACACTCAAGTACCTCGATGGCCCGAGCGTCGACTCCACCATTGCCAGCGAAACCGTCTGCGACGAGAAGACGATCGTCATCACGCCGACGGCGAACGGCAGCGATCTCGAGGGCCGGCGCATCGAAGCGCGCGTCGGCGGGGTGCGCGACAAGGCGGGGAACCCAATGGTGAGAGCGGCGACGTGGTCCTTCGAGTACCGCAAGAGCCGGTTTGCGTGGAGCGAGCTCCATCTCGCGGTCGACGTTTCGTACCGCAACCCGGGCGCGATCACGGCCGAGCTGGTGAACGGCACCGGGCGGCCCGTGGCATTCGCCATCGAGCCCGGATCACTGCCCCAGTGGATCGAATCGGCGAGCCCCACGGGAGCGACGATCCCGGCGAGCGGCACGCAGACGGTGAGCTTCGCTCTGAAGGATGATCTCGCGATGGGCGCCTACACGGGCGAAGTGATGGCGGCGGCCGATGACACGACGCAGGGGGTGGCTATCTTCGACCTCAACGTAACGGTGTCGTGCCACGAGCCGGCGTGGGTGGTTGACCCGAGCGGCTTCGAGCACAGCATGACGATGGTGGCGAAGCTCGATATCGGGGGCGAGATATCGGCCGATTTGAACGACATGCTGGCTGCATTCGTCGGCAACCAGCTGCGCGGCGTGGCCTCGCTCCAGGAAATGCCGGTAGGACCGGATCCCTATCTCGCGTTCCTCACGATATACAGCAACCGCGCTGCGGGCGAGACGGTGCGCTTCCGGGTGTGGGATGCCGACAGCTGCAGACTCCACAGCTCGACGCTCGAGAGCTATTCGTTCGCGGCGAATGGCAGCATCGGGAGCGCCGGCGCGCCCGTGACGCTCACTGCCGACACCGCGACGGTCGGGAGCGACATCCTGGCGATCGCCGCCAACCGGGGCTGGACGTGGATATCGACCAATGTCCGTTCGGCGGACATGAGCGCCGGGGCGGTGCTGGCCGATCTGAACCTCGCCCCCGGCGACCTGATCAAGTCGCAATCGGCGTTCAGTCAATTCATCGAGTACTCTCATCCGGACAGCGTTCCCGTATGGGTGCCGGTGCTCGAGCTCAACAACGTCTCGGGCTACATGGTCAATCTGTCCCAGGCGGGCACGATACAGCATGCCGGCACGGCGGTGCCGGTTGATACGCTCATCCCGGTGGAGCAGGGTTGGAACTGGATCGGCTACCTGCCAACGGCCGCCATCGGCCTGACCGAGGCGCTCGATGACTTACATGCGAGAGGGCTCGTGGTGGCAGGCGATATGATCAAGAGCCAGACTGCGTTTGCAGAGTACGTGGACGGAGTCTGGTACGGAAGCCTCGCCGTCATGGACCCGGGCAAGGGCTACAAGCTGCGTCTTTCGAGCGCGGTCGACAGCTTCTTCGCCTATCCTCCTCCTCCATATGGCGCGGCAAAGGGAACTCTGGCGGCTGCGGGAGCGGGTGGGAAGGGAGAGCGCGGCCCCGCCGGCAAAGCGACGACTGTCGAGAACGCGCCCGCGTGGTCCGTCAATCCGCACGATTATCAGTACAACATGACCGTGACGGCCGTCCTGCGGATAAAGGACCGCGAATCGATAGACGGGAGCGATATGATCGGCGCCTTTGTGGACAACGAGTGCCGCGGGGTGGCGAGCCCGATCTACATCGAGGGTGTCGGGCACTATGAGGCCTTTCTCATGGTGCACGGCAACCAGGCCGCCGGCGAGAAGGTGACCTTCAAGGCGTTCGATGCCGATGCGGGAGTCGTATTTGACGTCAAGGAGACGCTGACCTTGGAAGCCGACGTCGCAAAAGGAACGGTGCATCAGCCGGTCGTTCTGAACGCGCTCGAGGGCGGCGAGACGCCGGATATCCCGCGGGCATTCACTCTCTACCAGAACGCCCCGAATCCGTTCAATCCCACGACGACGATACGATTTGACCTGCCGCGCGCAGTGCGCGTCAGCCTGCGTGTCTACGACGCAAAGGGAGAGCTCGTCGCGACGATTCTGGACGGGAACATGGCTGAGGGGCGCAAGGCTATCTCCTGGGCGGCGACGAATGACCGCGGGAGCACCGTGGCGAGCGGCATCTATTTCTACCGCCTTGTCGCGGGAGAGTTCGTGCAGACCAGGAAAATGGTTATCATGCGATAGGTTCGGCGCCGCGAGGGGCTGGGTTCCGTTACTGCCAGGTTGCCCCGGACTTTTGGATACTGGCTGCCGAGATCGATGCAGGTTCGGCAGCCAGGTTCTTCCAATAGTCCCGCTTCGCCCGCCGGATATTTCTTTTTGAGGCATTGAGAGAGACAGATTGATATAATCCCGCCCATGATTTCCATGAGAATCGGCGAATGTGCTGCATGTATTCTCGCGCTCCTGCACGCGGGAGCGCTCCATGCGGGCATCGGCGAGAACGACATCGATCGCTGCCAGGGGCGCATCATCCGGAATATCGATATTGTCCGCAAGAACGTGTTCGACGATCAGGCCGAGAAGAGCGACTTCTTCGTATACCAATGGGCGAATGCGTTGCACATGGTAACCAAGGAAAAAGTGATTCGCCGCGAGCTGCTCTTCGCGGCGGGCGATTCGCTGGATGCGGAGAAAATAATCGAGAGCCAACGAAATATCCGTTCGCTGGAGCTGATCGAAGACGTCGAGGTCAATGCGATCCCGGTCGGCGCCGATAGCGTGGATCTGGAAATCGTCTCGAGCGACCTGTGGACCACGAAGGTTTCGCCGATGTTCGAAACCGGCGGCGGAAATTACAGGTTCGGATTCCTCTTCGCCGAAAAGAACTTCATGGGCAACGGTCAGCTCGTCGAAACCACGGGTCAGGCCGGCACGGACCAGGATGGCTTCTCGATCCTGTACCGGGATCGACGGGTGTTGGGCACTCGTATTGCAACCAGCCTGGGTTATTCCGGTTTCACGTATGATAGGCGATACCTTTTCCAGGTGGAGAAGCCTCGGTATGCCCTTTCGGTGCATTCTCGATACGACGCGGGATACAGCCGCAGCGAGGGAACGACGCGCCTGTTCGATAGGGGCGACGAGTATTATCGTTTTCGCTATGAGAATGATGATGTTCATGCGGAGGTCGCATACTCGTTCGGAGAACGCGACAGGATCGATCTCATAGCCGCGTACGATTATGCGGGTAGGGTCTATCGCGAAGACGCGGCCGATTCCGCCTTCAGGCATCTTGTTCCGCCCGACGAAGCGCTCTCGTATCCTTCGCTCGGAGCGGGAGTAGCGCACGTGCGATACGGCGTGGAGCGGTATCTCGATGAAGCCGGAACGCCCGAAGACCTGACGTACGGCGCGGCGGTGCGATTCATGGCCGGCAGATCGTTGAAGAGCCTCGGGGCCGATTACGAGAGCTGGATCAATACCGCGACGATGCAGTTTCTGACAAAGCCGTTCTCGCGGTTGATCGTGGGCGCGAGCGATGCGGTTTCCTGGCAAGAGCGCGACGGTATCGGTCGTCGCATTCATCATACAAGCGAGGGCTTCGCGTATTTCAAGACAGGCGCCGCGCAGGTCCTGGCGATTCACGGGCTGGCCGATTTCGCATGGCGCGAAAGATCGTCGTATCAAATTCTGCTCGGCGGCGATAACGGCCTGCGGGGGTATCGCTATTTCAGGCTATCGGGAGACAGAATGGTGCTGGCGAATATCGAGTATCGTTTCTATGTGCCGGTGGAGATACTTTCGGTCAGGTTCGGCGGGGCGGCGTTTTTCGATTGCGGAAACGTCTGGCGCCCGGGCGAGAAGATCGATCTCGCGCAGATGAAATCCGACTTCGGCATCGGCCTTCGGCTCGGGCTCGTCAAATCGTCATCCTCGCGCATCGTGAGCATCGACCTCGCGAAGTCGCTGACGGAGAAGGGATATTTCGTCACCGTCACGAGCGGCCTCGTATTCGGTCTGGGCGCATTTGGAAACTGAGCCGCGGGAGGCCGCCTCATTGATTCTAGGTATCGGATATTTTCGATTCCATCGGGGTGCAGTACGACATTGGCAATCGGCGATTCTCCGGCGGGAAATGGAGGCGGCATGAAAGCGTTGAGATTTCCTCTGATCGTGGACGGGATCGACGTCGCGTTCGCCGACGTCATGTTTCTCGCCGACTCGGTCGGGCAGTATGTCATGAAGGAATACATCAAGCCCGCGCACATCATTCTCATGCACGCCGGGCCGGAGGAGCTCGACAACGCGGAGAGAAACCTGACGCCGCTCCATCCGAACCTCATCATCTTTCGGGAATCGATGGAGAAGAAGCTGTTCGCGCGTTGATCGGCTCTCTACGAATTCCTGCGGGCGGCGTAGGTGAAATGCGAAAAGTACTTTCTCAATGAAGCATCGGTGGACTTGAACTCGTTCGTTCCATAAAAGTAATCCACGAGAGCCTCTCGCAAGCGGGCAATCTCCTTCAGGTGAGATCGTCTCCGGGGATACTCCAGGGTCAGATCGACCAGCTCGAGAGCGCGCTCAAAAGCTTTCCGGGTGTATTCGACATTGTTCTTCGCCCGCCAGTTCAAAGCGCGCTCCACTTCTCCGGCGATATTCGCCATTTGCTCGAGGAGCGGCATTTCCTTCCAGCGTCCGGCAGCGAGATCCCGATGTTGATAGCTCACCGCTTGATCCACCGTGCGACTACCCGGATGATCCTCTCGCGCGTCTGTGCGCTCTCGACGCCGCGGCTTCTGTTGCCCTGAGAGGGGCGCATGTTGATCATCGAATCGAATTCAACGAAGTCGTCGCCTATCATGTCCGGATACAGATTGATTCCCCACAGGCTTTGCTGCTTCGATCCGTCATCGATGAGCAGCGCCTCCAGGTCCGAGTGGAGCTCTCCGTCGATTGCGATCAGCTCCCGGTCGATGTCGACGACGGCTTTCACCATATCGCCGAACATGCCGGCGGCCATTTGCTTGAGCTCATCCAACGTCAATTGATGTGTGACTATTGTCATCGCGTCGATTATAGGGGAATGCGGCGCCGTGGCAAGCGGTAATCTGGCCGCCAAATCACGTTGGCGGTGGGTTGGGCGCGGCACCGAGATCCTGCGTCGCTATCGACTGCGCCTTCTGCGCCCGTCTTCTCTGCAGCGAGTCCAGTATCGCCTTGCGCATCCGGATCGCCTTCGGGGTGATTTCCACGAGCTCGTCGGCCGCGATCCATCCCAGGGCCTGCTCGAGCGACATCTTGCGCGGCACCTCGATGGTGACCGCGATGTCCTTCGTGGACGATCGGTGATTGGTGAGGTGCTTGCGCTTGGTCGGATTGCACTCCATGTCGTCGGTCCGCGAGTTCTCGCCGACGATCTGCCCGGTGTAGACGCGCTCCATCGGCTGCACGAAGATCACCGAGCGCTCCTGCAGCGCCTCGATCGAATATGCCGTCGTCGGCCCCGTGGCGATGCTGACGAGGGAGCCGCGGTTGCGGGACGCGATCTCCCCGCGCCAGGCTCCGTATCCGATGAAGCGGGAGGACATGATTCCAAGGCCTCGCGTGTCCGTCAGAAACTCGGACCGGTATCCGATCAGCCCGCGGGTGGGTATTTCGAATTCGATCCTGACGACGGCGGCTCCCGAGTTCTCGACGGTTCGCAGCTCCCCTTTGCGCTGCGCCAGCTTCTCGATGATGATGCCCTGATATTTCCCGGGGACGTCGATGATCAGCTGTTCGATCGGCTCCATAGTGTTTCCATCCGCGTCCCGGTGCGTGATGACCTCGGGGCGAGAGACGCAGAACTCGAGCCCCTCCCGGCGCATTTCCTCTATCAGAATGGCCAGATGCAGCTCTCCCCGTCCCATCACCTTCACGCCGTCCGAGCGTCCGAGGTCCTCCATGCGCAGGGCCACGTTCGTGCGCAGCTCCCGCTGCAGGCGTTCCTTCATCTGGCGCAGCATGATGGCGGTGCCTTCGTTTCCGGAGAAGGGCCCCGTGTTGACGAGAAAGAACATCGACACCGTCGGCTCTTCGATCTCGAGAGGCTTGAGCGCCTCCGCGGGATCCTCGATATTCGAGAAGGTGTCTCCGATGCCGATTTCAGCCGGGCCCGCGAGCCATACGATATCGCCGGCGCTGATCTTGTCCGCCTCGACCCGCTGCAGCCCGCGCGTCACCCAGAAGTGCAGGCCTTTCTCCCTGGTCGATCCGGTCACGTCCCAGCCGACGGCCTGATCGGCGGGATTCTTCCATCGCGTGACGAACCGGGTGAATTCCTCTCCCGTGTTCAGCGTGCCGCGCAGCACCCGGCCGCAGCCGATCTGCCCGACGTAATCGCTCCAGGCGAGCGTGCTGACCTGCATGAGAAACGGACCCTTCCTGTCGACCTTCGGCGGAGAAACCTGATGGACGATCGTTTCGAAAAGAGCGTCCATTCCTTCATGCGCGTCCTTATCCAGGTCTCTCACGAGCCAACCGTCGAGCCCGGAGCCGTAGAGAACCGGGAAATGCGCCTGCTCCTCCGTCGCGCCAAGATCGATGAAGAGATCGAACGTTTTGTTCAGCGTATGGTTGGGCCGGGAGTTCGGACGATCGACCTTGTTGATGACGACGATGGGGCGGAGTCCCAGCCGAAGCGAGCGCATGAGCACGTATCGGGTCTGCGGCATCGGTCCTTCGTTGGCGTCGACGAGGAGGAGAACCGAGTCGACCATCGAAAGCACCCGCTCCACTTCGCCGGAGAAATCGGCGTGGCCGGGCGTATCGATGATATTGATGAGATACCCGTTCCAGCTCACCGTGCAGTGCTTGGCCCTGATCGTGATGCCGCGCTCCCGCTCGAGATCGTTGTTGTCCATGAGCCGCTCCGCGACCTGCTCGTTGTCCCTGAAGGTTCGGGCGGCGCGGAAGATGGAATCGATCAGGGTCGTCTTTCCGTGATCGATATGGGCGATGATGGCGATGTTGCGAATATGGTTGACTGTCGGCATACGGGCACAAACCTCAATAAAAGAAAACCGGGCCCGGCGATTCGCGGCCCGGATCAGTACAGACTTGCAGCAAAATAGTATATAGGGCCTTGCTTTGCAACTCTTTTCTGGCCGGGATCCGGCCGGGATCGATCCGGGACGATCGCTTCGGGATTTGCTTCGGGATTTATTCGTTGACGCGTCTCGCGGCCCGATGTAGAATGCTTTCGTCGAATGTCGCACCGCCCGGACGCGGTTCTGATCGGTTTCCCGGGCGGAAGAAAGAAGCGAGAGCCTCAATGTTCACCTCAAACCTTCCAAGTTTTCTAGCTGGTAGATGCGGCTGAATGCCGCGGCGCTGAGGTAGCGGCCGCGTCATCAGAACCGCGGCCCGTGGTCTGCCCGGCGCCTGCCGGGAGCGGGGCGCGGCAGCTGCATGGGTCTTGGAGCAGGAGGTGCGACATGAGGCAGGATTCGCTCTCGAAGCACTTCGAGGCGATGGGCGCGCGGGTCAAGTTCAGGGCGCTTGATGCGCAGAGCAGGCTTTTGAATGGACGCCGTCCGTCGTTCACGATCGACGTCGGGCGCGACCGCCGCGGTCCGTTCTTCGATTTCGCTCTCACCGACAGGGCGCCCGAGTTCGAGATCCTCCAGACTATGCCGAAGGAGCGCCACTTGCTGCTCCTCACCTCGCGCGGGAATCGTTTCCTCTGCGGACACGACGAGCGGCACTGGTTTGTGGCCGAGCTCGCGGAGACGGTGAGCACGGTGCGCGCGGCGAAGCGCGCGCTCATGCCGGTCGCGGTGCGCGAATGGGCCGGCACGGTCAAGCCGTCGAAGGTGGATAACCGCGACAACAGCATCTTCAAGCGGCAGGGGGAGTGGTTCTTCGTTCCCGCCGGACGGAGCCTCGACGGCGAGGCGATCCTCCGGAATGAGCCGCTTCAGAGGAACGCGAAGAGCAAGCCGCACATCTGCGAGGAGCTTGTGCGCATCGGCGGCGAGACGGTTTACGTCGTCGCGAACCGGGTGTACACGTGGAACGAGTACCGTGCGAAGGCCCGCTGGGATGACGACTTCCGCCGCTACCGTCCGCAGACGAGGGTGGCGGATTCCGAGGTCTACGTGCGCGGATACGTTCGCCATCCGGATCACGCGACGATCGTTCTCGAAGGTTGGCATCGCGTGCTGATCAACAGGGAGCGTCCCGCCGCGGGATTGAGGTCGAACGTCACGTTCCTCGATTAGCGGTCGCGGGGCCGGCGGCATCGGGCCGCCGACGCCGCTCTTTTTGCCCGTATTTTATCACGACCTTCTTGACGGCGCCCGCGTTATAGCACAAACTGTCAATCGAGATCGTGAATTTCCGAACGTACGGCGCGCATGGAGAAAGTGAGCGAACGTCGCAATGATTCAGGCAAAGAGCAGTTTCTTCGGACTCGGCATCGCGCCGGGTCTCCTCGGGGTGCTGGATGCACTTAAATTTACCGTCCCCACGCCCATTCAGGAGGCGGCGATTCCGATCGCGATCGCGGGCAAGGACGTCATCGGAGTCGCGCAGACCGGAACGGGCAAGACGATCGCGTACGGCATTCCCATGATCCAGCGCCTCGCCCAGGGGAAGAGCAGGGGACTCGTGCTGGTGCCCACGCGCGAGCTCGCCCTCCAGGTCCACGAGGACCTCTCGAGGTTCGCCCGTGCTTTCAAGCTCCGGACCGCTGTCGTGATCGGCGGCGAGTCGATAGGCCATCAGATCCGGCAGCTGAAGGAGCATCCGCACATCATCATCGCGACTCCCGGCCGCCTCAACGACCACCTCGAGCAGCGCCAGGTCCGTCTTTCCGACGTCGGCATTCTGGTGCTCGATGAGGCCGACCGTATGCTCGACATGGGTTTTCTCCCGCAGATCGAGCGCATCATCAAGCTGATCCCGAGGGCCCGCCAGACCATGCTCTTTTCGGCCACGATGCATTCGAGCGTTCTGAGGATCGCGTCCAATTACATGCATCTGCCGGTCCGCACCGAGATCGCGCCGTCCGGCACGGCGACGGACCTGGTGACGCAGGAGATACTCTTCGTTCAGAAGGATCACAAGGCCCGCCTGCTGGGTCAGGTCCTCGCGCAATACGCGGGCTCCGTGCTGCTCTTCGTGCGGACGAAGCGCGGCGCCGGCAAGGTGGCGAGGCTGCTGCGCGAGATGGGGCATTCCGCGGCCGAGATCCACGCCGACCGGTCGCAGCCGCAGCGCAAGGAGGCCTTGCGGCGGTTCAAGACCGGCGAATGCCGGATTCTCGTTGCCACCGACATCGCGGCGCGCGGCATCGACGTCAAGGATATCGAGCTTGTGATCAACTACGATCTGCCCGACGAGATCGGAAACTACGTGCACCGCATCGGCCGCACGGGACGGGCGGGCAAGCGGGGACATGCAATCGCGTTCGCCACGCCGGACCAGCGCAGCGACGTGAGAGAAATCGAACGGTTCATGTGCGCCGCGATTCCGGTGTCGGGCGACTCGGAGATTCCCGCCGAGGAGCTCGCCCGGGAACAGAAGGCGGCCGCAAAGAAACCGGCGTTCGGCAGGACTCCTCGCCCGGCCCCGCGTCGTCTCAGGATCAGATAACTGTTCTCTTGAATTTCCGTTCGAATATCGCGTACACGACCGGGACGAGGATGAGCGTAATGAGGGTCGAGCTCATGAGCCCCCCGATCACGACGCGCGCGAGCGGCGCCTGCGTTTCGCCGCCTTCGCCGAGGCCGATGGCGAGGGGAAGGAGGCCGAGCACCGTGGTGAGGGTGGTCATGAGGATGGGGCGGAGCCGCCGCGACCCGGCGAGCCGGATCGCCTCGGCGAGCTGCATCCCGTGGAAGCGGCGCAGCTGGTTCGTGTAATCGACGAGAAGGATCGCGTTGTTGACGACGATCCCCGCGAGCATGATGCAGCCGATGAAGGCCTGCATGCTGAAGATAGTGCCGGTGAGCAGCATCGTCACCGTGATGCCGATGAGCGCCATCGGTATCGAGAAGAGCACGACGAACGGGTCGCGCCACGATTCGAACTGTCCCGCCATCACGAGGTAGACGAGCAGGATCGCCATAATGAATCCGAACAGCAGCTCCCGGAAGGCCTTTTGCTGTTCCTCGTAGTCGCCGCCGAAGAGAATGACGAAATCCTTCGGGACCGGAACGGACCGGAGCTCGCGGCGGATGTCACTGATCACCGATCCCATGTCGCGGCCGGTGAAGTTCGCCTCGATCGTGATGATCCGCTCCTGATCCTTTCGTTCGATGCGTACCGGCCCTTCCTCCTGGACGGCTTCCACGACGTTGCGCAGGATGACCGGCTGGCCGCGGCTGTTGACGACGGTCAGGTCGAGGAGGTTGTCCAGGCTCCTGCGGTCCTCCTCGCTGAGGCGTACGAGAATGACGTACTGCTTGCCGCCCTCACGATAGTAGGACGCGAGCGTGCCGCCGACCGCCGTCTGCAGCGCGTCTCCGATGCGCGTCACACCGAGTCCCAGATCGGCCGCCTTTTCCCGGTCGATCCGGAAGATCTGCTCCGGATTTCCCTCCTCGCGGCTGATCTGCGTATCGGTGATGCCGGGGATCTTGACGACGATCTCGTTGACCCGCTGCGCGAGCGCCTGCGCCGTCGCGAGATCGTACCCCCGGATTTCGATGTTGACGCCGCTTGAACTTTCCGCGCCCATTCGCAGAACGAAGAGCCCCTCTCCGGCCCTCGTGCGGATCGTGACGCCCGGGAGCCCGCCGAGGGCGCGGCGCAGGTCGTTCGCGATCCGCTCGCTGCTGCGACGCCTCTCGCTGCGCGGGACGAGGGTGACGCGCACCTCGGACATATGGCCGCCGGCGGAGTGGTAGCCCCCGCCGCCCATATTCGACATTATGGAAACCGCTTCGGGCACCTGCGCGCGAATGATCTCCTCGACCGTCCGCGTCGCCTGATCGACGATCGCGAGCTTCGTACCAACCGCCATCTCGACGTTGACGTCCACCTCTCCCTGGTCCGTTTCCGGCATCAGCTCCACGCCGATGAGCCGCAGCATCGCGATCGAAACGACGAATAATCCGAGCGTCGCGAGCAGCACGGTTCTCTTGCGCTCCAGCGCCCATTGCAGCAAGCTCGAGTATCGCTCCTCGACGCGCTTGAAGACCTCCTCGCTGCGGGAGTAGACCCGGTGCAGACGGCTCTCGTTCCGGTAATGCTCGGCGGATTGGAACCGCAGGAAACGGGAGGCGAGCATCGGGATGAGGGTGAGCGCGACGACGAGCGAGCAGAGGAGGGAGAAGCTCACCACCAATGCCATCTGCCGGAACATGATCCCCGACATCCCGCGGATGAACACGACGGGGAAGAACACGACGACGGTCGTGAGCGTGCTCGCCACGATCGCCGACCAGACCTCGGAGGTGCCGGTGAGCGCGCTCTGGATACTATCCAGGCCGGCCTCGCGGTGCCGGTAGATGTTCTCGAGGACGACGATAGCGTTGTCCACGAGCATGCCGATGCCGAGCGCGAGCCCGCCGAAGGTGATGATGTTCAGCGTGAACCGGCTGAAATACATGAGCCCGAAGGTGGCGATGACCGAGATCGGTATCGCGGTCGAGATGATGAGCGTGCTCGAAACGTTGCGCAGAAAGAGGAACAGGATGAGAATCGCGAGCAGCCCGCCGACGAGAATTGCGCTGCCCATGTTGCTGATGGAGTCCTTGATGTAAATTGAGGTATCGACAATGGAGATCAGGCGGAGCTGGGGAATGTCGCGGTTGATGCGGTCCATCTCCGCCCGCACGGCCTGGGCGACGTTGACGGTATTGGCTCCCGATTGCTTGCTGATCGAGATGCGCAGCCCCGGCTTCCCGTCGATGCGCACGATCTGCCGGATCTCCTCCCAGGAATCCTCGACGTTCGCCACGTCCTTGACGCGGATCGGAGCACCGGCGCGGGTCGTGATGACCGTGTTGCGGATCTCGTCGAGATTGCGGTATTCCCCCTGCGTGCGCACGAGGACTTCGAGGTTCCCCTTGTCGTAGAGCCCGGCCGGGACGTTTCGATTCTCGGTCTGCAGGGCGGCGAGCACCGCGTCGGTCGATATCCCGAGCGCCTTGAGCTGATCGCCGCGCAGATTGACGTGTATCTCCCGGTTCAGGCCGCCGCGAATGTCGACCGAGGCCACTCCCGGCACCCTCTCGAGCCGGTACTTTACCTCGTCCTCGACGATGCGCCGCAGATCGAGTGGATTGAGATTGCTGGAAGCGCCGAGGAACATTATCGGAAAGGCCGAAAGATCGAATTTGCGGATCATCGGGCGCGTGACGTCTTCCGGCAGCCGGCCGAGCACCCGATCGATGCGGTCGCGGATGTCGTTTGCCGCTACGTCGAGATCCGTTCCCCACGAAAAGGCGACTCTCACCTGGCTCGATCCCTCCGAGGAGGACGAAGTGATCTCCTCGACGCCCTGCACGGCCGCAAGCGCTTCCTCGATGGGCCGGGTGATCGATTCTTCCATCTCCTGCGGACCGACGTTGCCGTAGCTCGTGACCACGGAGATAGTAGGGTACGTGATTTCCGGCATGAGGTCGATCGACAGACGGCTGAAGGAAACGATGCCGAGCGTGATCACGACCATGAAGATGACGGCCGTGAGAACCGGTCGATGGACTGACCCCTGCGCGATGTTCATGTGCCTGATTTCTTTTCCGCGCCTGCGGCGGGACTTGGTGCCTCGCCGGGCGGGCTTTTCGGCAGCAGCACGGAGCTGCCGTCTTCGAGAAGGTGCTGGCCGAGCGTCACCGCGCGGCCCTCGAGAACGGGAGAGAGGATCTCCGTGAGATCGGGGGTTGCGATGCCCGTCTTGACGGCGACGTAGCGGGCGACGCTTTCGTTCCCCGGCACCACGAAGATGCCGGTCTCGCCGTTGCGGTTGACGATCGATTTCGTGGGAACGATCTGGGCTCGGGTCTTCGATGCGATCATCACGCGGACGCGGGCGAACATGCCCGGCTTGAGGAGGAGCGAGTCGTTCCGCACCTCCACTTCCATCTGCGCCACGCGCGAATTCTCGAGCAGCATCGGGGCGATCCGCGAGACGCGGCCGGAAAACGTCCTCGACGCAAACGCGTCCACGGTCACCTCGGCCGGTTGTCCCGGACTGATGAGACGGTAGTCGCGCTCCGTTATCGTCGTCCGCACGATGATCGTGCCGATCTCGATGACCGATACGACGGCGGCATTGGGCGCGAGCAGCGCGCCTTCGTCAATGAATCGCTCGCCGACGTACCCGGCGCGCGTGGTGGTCAGACGGGTGTAGCCGAGCCTGATCCTCGAAGATTCGAGGGAAGCCTCGCGCTGCTCCACCTGGGCCTCCGCCAGGCGATAGCGGGATTCCTTCGCGGAAAAATCCGAAACGGCGGCGTCGAGCTCCGCCGACGAGGCGAGCTCCTTGGCGCGGAGCGTATCCATACGCTCCTTTTGATCCCGGGCGAGGTCGAGCTGGCTGCGGGAATCGGCCACCGAGGCCTTGGCTATCTTCAGATTCGCTTCCGCCTCGCGCACCGCCTGCTGGTATTCGGCGTCATCGATCCGGGCGATCAACTCGCCCGGGAGCACGCGGTCGCCGATGCGCTTGCGGATCTCGATAACCCTTCCCGATACCTTCGGCGCGACGACGTACTGATTATACGGATAGATGGAGCCCGTGAACTCGCGGATCTCTCGTATCGGCCCGAACCGGACGCTGTCCACCTCCACGGCCACGGCGGCTGTTTGGCTCTGCCGTTTCCCTTCGCCCGATCGTTTGACGATGATCATGGTGATTCGCACCGCCAACGCGGCGAGCACGATAATAAGCGGTATGAGGTAGATTCGTTTCTTCATTCGTCCGGTCCCGAGCATGTAAATTGAAATCTTTGCAATTCTTCGTCAAAAGTCAAAGAAAATCAAAGTGCGGCGGAGCGGGTGAGCTTCTCGACCATCTCGAGAACGGTGTTCTTCCGTATCGGTTTCGGGATGTAGTCGGTCATCCCTGCCTGCAGACAGGCATCGTGATCGCCGCTCATGGCGCGCGCCGTCATGGCGACGATGGGAATCTTCGAAAAGCCCTTTGCCCTGATCATTCTTGTCGCTTCGAGCCCGTCAATCAGGGGCATCTGGATGTCCATGAAGATGAGCTTGAAGCGGTCGGGCGAGGCGACGAATTTCTCGACGGCTTCTTTTCCGTTTGAAGCGATCTCGACGACGTATCCCGCCTTCTCCAGAAGAAGCTTCGCGAGCTTCTGATTGACCGGATTGTCTTCCGCGAGGAGTATGCGCACCGCGGGATTCCCGCCCGGTTCCTTCGGAGCGCGCATGGTCGAGCCCGGCGCGCCGCCGGGGGCTTTTTCGCGCGTATCGGAAGGGCTCGCGGGGCGCGGGCCTTCGGCGCACGTGCGCAGCAGCTCGATGCAATCCCTCCGGCGAGCCGGCTTGCGCAGCTGCGCG
>JAPLKY010000417.1 GCA_026387805.1 Candidatus Krumholzibacteriia bacterium | reverse complement strand
GTTCCCGCCGTCCACGGCGAAGGAGACGGGTCCGGCGAGGGTGACGTTAGCCGTCACGTAATCGATGTACTCGGAGTCGGCGGTCCTGGCGGTGACTCTGCCGCCTCCCGGCTCCGGGAGACTCTCGAGGGCCACGTTTCTGAGCTCGAGGATATCGGCTCCGTAGATCGTGCCCTCCCCGCGCAGCACCTTGAAGCCGTTGAATTCGCTCGGATTGTGGCTCGCCGTGATCATGACCCCGCCCCGGATGCCCCACCTTTTCGCGGCGAAATAGAATACCGGGGTCGGAACCACCCCGACGTCGATGACCGAAACGCCTCCGCTCGTCAGACCCTCGGAAAGCGCACCGAAGAATGAATCGCTGCTCGGGCGAACGTCCCGGCCGACCACGGCCTCCCTGATGTTCTCGCGAACGAAGGTGGCGGCCACGGCGAGGCCAAGCCGTCGCACGCGCTCCTCCGTCAGATCGACGCCCACGACGCCTCTGATATCGTACTCCCTGAAGATGTGCGCCGGGATGTTGATATCGACCCTCCCGCCCGAAAAACGGAAGCCCTATTCCTTCACGACCCAGATCTTGACCGGAACCTCGACTTCGCGATGAAGCCTGACGGACACGGAATAGACGCCGAGCTTCTTGATCGGTTCTTCGAGCACGATCTGCTTGTGGTCGATCGCGAATCCCTGATCCGATATCGCCTTCGCGACGTCGTGCCCCGTGACCGATCCGTAGAGCTTGTCCTCTTCACCCGCCTGGACGACGATTGTGCAGGAAAGCCCGTTCATCTTCTCGGCGAGGGCCTGAGCGCTCTGCTGGAGCTTTGCGTCCCGAACGTCGTGGAGACGGCCCTCTTCCTCGAGCACCCGCCTCTGGCTCGCGGTCGAGGGAAGCGCGAGGCGCTTCGGGAACAGGAAGTTCCTCGCGTACCCTTCCTTGACCTTGACGACGTCCCCCCGGTCCCCGAGACCCTGGATCTTCTGTCTAAGAATCACGTCCATATGACTCTCCCTTTAGCGAAAATACTCTCTCACGTAAGGCAGAAGGGCGATGGCGCGCGCCCGTTTGATCGCCCTCGCGAGCACCCGCTGATGCCAGGCGCAGGTCCCCGTAATGCGCCGGGGCGTCATCTTCCCGCGCTCGGTGATGAACCGGCTCAGGAATGACTGATCCTTGTAATCGATCGGGAGATCGTCCATACAGAACCTGCACGGCTTGGTCGGCAGCATCCGCTTCTCTTTTTTCTTCCTCTTGTCGTTCTTCCTGTCGTTCCTCTTGTCATTCATTGCCATGATTCCTCACTTCCTCTCGGCGGGTGACTTCGCCGCTTCGATCGGCTTCGGATGCTCTTCGACGACGATGAGATGGCGGACCACCGTCTCGTCGAAGCGAAACACCCTGCCGAGCTCCTTCAGGATCTCGCTGTCCCCCGTGAAACGCATGAACGTGTAGTATCCCTCGAAGACCTTGTTGATCGGGAAGGCGAGCCTGCGCTTGCCCCACTGATCGACGCTCGTGACCTGGCCCTGGCGAGAGGTGACGATCTCACCGTACTTTACCGCTTTGTCTTTTACCGCTTGCTCGTCGAGGGACGGGTTCAGAATGTAGATACACTCGTACGCCCGCATAGATGAGTTCCTCCCTTCGGACTTGAAATGGCCTTCACTGGAGGGGATTCCCGCCGTGAAGGCAGGGATAATATACGGCTGCTGACGCTTCCGCCGTAAGTGCCTGATAATATAACACGGAGAGGATGAACGGTCAAGGAGAGCCTGCGCCTCCATCCGCCGCCTCTCCCGGCGCGTTGAACCGCCGCATCGCCACGTCGAGCCCGGCGCGCACGGCCGTCTCGATCGCGTCCGCCGCCCTCGTGACCAGGTCGTTCACCGCATCGCGCTCCTCCGGGAGAAAGTCGGACAGAACGAACTCCACCCAATCGATGCCCGGCGGGGCGGAGCCGATCCCGAGGCGGAGTCTCGGAAAATCAGCGGCGCCGAGATGTTCGATGAGGGAATCGAGCCCCTTGTGCCCTCCGCTCCCGCCGCGGGGGCGGAGTCTGAGCGCGCCGAGAGGCAGGTTCAAGTCGTCGCACACGACGAGGAGGGCATCATTCGCCGCGCCTCCCTGCTTCGCAAGCGCCGCGCCCGATTCGTTCATCCAGGTAAGGGGTTTGACGAGGGTGACCGCGCGCCCGGCGACGCGCCAGAGCGCAACCTCGGCCGGACCCGCCACGCGCCGCCATGATAAAGAATGGCGCTCCGATAGGGTATCGAGCGCCATGAATCCGAGATTATGCCGGTTCGAGCGGTAATGGGGCTCGGGATTCCCGAGCCCGCAGACGATCGAGACCTCCGACATGAAGAAGTGTTATTTTCCTTTCTTCTCTTTTTTCTCTTCCTTCTCTTTGCTCTTTTCTTTGCCCTTTTCCTTGCCCTTTCCCTCTTCCGATTCCTCGCCGCCCTCCGCCGCTTCCTCGCCCTCGGCGCCCTCTTCCTCCGCCGCTACGGCCGCGGCGGCCGGAGCACCGGCCTCCGGAATGAGGACCTCGAGCTTCTTCGGCGCGGAGACGTGCGCGAGCGTCACGTTCGGATCGTCCAGGATCTCGAGATCGGGATAGAGCGCAATGAGATCGGAGACGTGAATCGAATCACCGATCTCGAGGTGCGAGATGTCGATCGAAACCTTCTCCGGTATCTCCATCGGTTTCACGTTGAGGGTTATCTCGCGGATGCCGTGATCGAGCACGCCGCCCTCGTCCTTGACGCCCTTCGCCGCACCGGCAAGCTCGATGGGCACTCCGATATGAAGCTTCTCGTCGACCGAAATCCTCTGAAGATCGATGTGGAGTACGTCACCCGACACCGGATGGTGTTGGATGTCCCGCACGAGCGTGAGAATCGATCCCTCGCTCGAACCCTCGACGGTGAGGCTCAGGATCATATGCTGGCTCGTCGCCGTGTGCAGGATGTGCCAGATGTCCTTCTGGGCGACGGCGAGGGATACGGGCTCGCGCTTGTGCCCGTACAGGATCGCGGGGATCTCCCCGGAAGCGCGGAGGCGCTTGGCGCCTTC
>JAPLKY010000300.1 GCA_026387805.1 Candidatus Krumholzibacteriia bacterium | reverse complement strand
CGTGATCGGCGCCGCGATCGTCGTGCGCGAGACCGGTAACGGCGCGCATTCGGCGGGGGTTCTCTGGGGGCTTCTCGCCGCGATCTACGCGGTCACCGGGGCCGTCTATCTCGCCGTCAGGGCGGGGGCGCCGTTCCGCGCGCTTCTCCCCTTCGAGATCGCGTTCGATTGCGCCGCGCTGACGCTGACGCTCCACTACAGCGGCGGCTCGACGTCGCAATTCGCCGTGCTGTACATTCTTCCGATCCTCGCCGGAGGCATCTACTTCCAGGTGGCCGGGGGCCTCGCGACGGCGCTGTTCGCCTCCGCTTCCTATATCGGGTACACGTTGTTCGCGCTCGGCGGAATCGTGCATCCCGCGGCGGGCGCTTCCTGGATATCCGCGGAGACCCCCGCAGAAGCGATTCTGCGCACCTGCTGGTCCATCGCGGCATTCTTTCTCACGGGATTTCTGAGCGGGCGGCTCTCGACCCACGTCAACAAGCGCGGAGAGGAGCTCGCGTCCAAGGATCGGGAGCTCACGAGGGTCAAGCTTCATACCGACAGCATCATCACGAACGTTTCGAGCGGTCTGATCGTCACGAGCGCCGCGGGAGAGATCACGACGTGCAATCCGGCCGCCGTCAAGATCCTCGGGCTTCCCCCGACCGCGGAGGTCAAGGGAAAGCTCGTCAAGGACGTCCTTCCGCACATGAGCGCGCTCGTTCAGGAGCTCGAAAAAGCGCTCGCGACGGGGACTCCGCGCCGGAGGCACGAGATCGAGATCCGGTCCAGGGACGGCGCCGTTCTGCCGCTCGGCATCAGTCTTTCGATTCTCAAGGGAGAGAACGGCGAGAAGCGCGGAGTCGTCGCGATCTTCCAGGATCTCACCGAGGTTCATCACATGCGCGAAAAGGTCCGCCGCGCGGACAAGATGGCCGCGATCGGAGAGCTCTCCACCGCCATCGCTCACGAGATCAGGGCTCCGCTCGCCTCGATCTGCGGATCGATCGAGATGCTTTCCGGCGAGCTGGAGCTGAGCGGGGACAACCGGAAGCTCATGGAGCTCATCATCAAGGAATCGGATCGTCTCGACAGGATCATCACCGATTTTCTCGAATTCGCGCGGCTCAAGCCGCCGGCGTTCGAGCCGGTCGACGTGGCGCGGTGCCTCGACGAAGTGCTCCTCCTGTTCACGCATTCGAGCGAGCTCAACCGGAACGTATCGTTCGAAGTCGTGTGCGACGCGAAGGACGCGTGCATCTACGCGGACGACGAGCAGATTCGTCAGGTCTATCTGAACCTCATCATGAACGCCTGCGAGGCGATGAGCGACGGCGGCCGCTTCACGATCCGCATCGGCACCGACGTGCGGCCCCTCCGCGAGAACGGAAGTCCCGAAGAGTGCGTCGTCATGGAATTCGCGAATACGGGTCCCGCGATACCGGAAAACGTCATCCCGCATATCTTCGAGCCGTTCTATTCGACGAAGGACGGAGGAACGGGGCTCGGGCTCGCGATCGTCTCGCGCATCGTCGAGAGCCATCTCGGGCAGGTGCGCGTCGCGAGCGACGAGGAACACGGCACGAATTTCACGATTGTGCTCCCCGCGTATTCGGGAGCCGAGACACGGCACGAAGAGATATTGAAGGAAGAATTCATCAGTTTCTAGAGCATTCGATTCGGGGGTGCATTTGAATGGCAGGAGAGAAGATTCTCATCGTCGATGACGAGAAGAACATGTGCCAGTACCTATCCATCATGCTTCGTAAGGAGGGGTACGACGTCAAGACCGTGCACAACGGCAAGAAGGCGCTCCAGGAGATCAAGGAATCGGTTTTCGACGTCGTCATCACCGACATCAAGATGGAAGGCATGGATGGAATCGAGCTGCTCACGGCGGTGAAGGAATCGAACCCGACGCCTACTATCTCATCAAGCGCGCGAAGAACGACGAGATCAAGATGGTCATCCGGAACGCCCTCGACATGCACCGGGTGAAGAACGAGAACGTCTTTCTCAAGAAACAGCTCAAGAAGCGGGAAGATTTCAAGGAGATCATCGGCAAGAGCGAGGAGATCCAGAGGGTGTTCAGCCTCGTGAACAAGGTGGCCGACACCGACAGCACGATCCTCATCAGCGGCGAGAGCGGCACGGGGAAGGAGCTCATCGCGAAGGCGATCCATTACCGGAGCGGCCGGGCGAACAACCCGTTCGTTTCGATCAACTGCGGCGCGCTGCCGGAGAACCTCCTCGAGAGCGAGCTCTTCGGCCACGTGAAGGGAAGCTTCACGGGCG
This sequence comes from Candidatus Krumholzibacteriia bacterium, assembly GCA_026387805.1. Taxonomy (GTDB): domain Bacteria; phylum Krumholzibacteriota; class Krumholzibacteriia; order Krumholzibacteriales; family Krumholzibacteriaceae; genus SSS58A. Next base: position 12 of record JAPLKY010000300.1, on the reverse strand, counting down.
CCATACGCGACA
>JAPLKY010000098.1 GCA_026387805.1 Candidatus Krumholzibacteriia bacterium | reverse complement strand
GTATCGGCCGAGCGATTTCCAGTACGGTATGGTTATGTCGAAAGCGATGTCCTGCTCGAAAATGTTGAGCGGCTTATCGAACTGCCACTCTCCTTCCTTGTAGTACGTGCGGTCGTCATCCGGATCGAATAACCCGAACCTCCAGCCCTTTATCCCCGAGCCCGGAGGATCCCGACGGTCATCATGCCCGCCCGCGCGTATGGTGAACCGGTAGGAGCGGGTTCTCATCGCGAGAGTATCCGTAGTGGTTACTATTGCATACGGACAGAGCGTATCGCCCCGCGCGGCAGTTGAAGTGCCGTTCCAGCCGATCACTATCGTATCGTTCGTCGTCCAGACGAATCTGCGGTCCGGCGGCGGGTTTGGAAAGCCCTGCTTCGTGAAGAATCCCGTCTTGAGGCTATCGATGCGCGGCGGGAAGTTGCCGACGAAGCTCACAACCGCGGGGGTTCCATCGGGCTTTTTCTGCTCGTCGAAGGCGCGGACGAGGAAACGGTAATTGAACGTACCCACTCTCATGGTCGTCGAGTCGCGATCCCGGTAGATGCTGTCGACCCCCGCGCCGGGATTGGTATCCTCGGGATTCTTGAGCGGATACCATGGAGACAGCTTGTCGGCGACTCTGGCGCCGGTTTCATCTATCGACCAGCGGTTGTACTGGAACTGGAAGCGTATGGGCATCGGAGGATCGAACTGCAGATTCGCCCTGTCCTTCGGATCGTCCCAGCCCCAATAGACCATGCGCACGAGGGAGCTGTCAGGCAGCGTATCGGGGATGCCGTCGAGGAAATTGACGTCCATCTGTTGGGGAACGCCGTCCTGCGAAGTGAAGGAGGCCACGCATTTCGTATCGATCCTCGTATCGGGGTCATGATTCACGACCACCTTGCAGACACCCACGCCCGTGGCCAGATCCGTTCGAGAGAGGGCGCCCGCTTCGTCCCGCGCGATCGCCTTGAAGTTGAAAACGCCGCTCGGTATCACCTGGCTCCCCGAGTTGAGAAGCTCCACGCTCATGACCTCGGATTGATTGGCCGGGATGGCCCAATCGGGATTCCCGTCTCCGTTGTAATCGGGAAACACGCTGCTGCCGTAGCTCCAGCGATATCCGGTAATGATATTGTTGATCGTCTCTCCCCTGAACTTGATCGTGAAGGGGACAAACATGCTGATCGTATCGAGCGCATAGGGATTGTACGGCACGTCGCCGCTCCCGACGTTCGTCCAGAAATGAATGATGGGGATTCCCCTGACGCGCGCGAGGAATTGCAGCCGGGCGGGCGTCGGATCGATCTTGCCGCCATCGTCGATCGCGACGATGTGGAAGGCCTGACGATTGATCTGCGAGCCCCTCGTTTCGTCGAATCCCGTGAACGTGATGACCGTATCGGTCCTCGTCGTGAACGTACCTCTGAGATAATCGGCGATTCTCGCGTCGGGATTCCAGTCGAGCCCCTCCGCGTCGGGATTCGCAATGGGATCGAGAGTCACGAGCGTGTCCGATATGTACCACATGTATCTGGTCACGACTCCATCGTTATCCGTC
>JAPLKY010000250.1 GCA_026387805.1 Candidatus Krumholzibacteriia bacterium | reverse complement strand
GGAGATCGTCTTGTGCTCGGCGCCGTGATACTCGAATATACGCCGCATCTCTTTCCAACGCGTGATGAGCACGATGTACATGACGAGAAAGACGAGGCGGATCACGCCGTCGACCAGATTGAAGAGCACCCCTTGCTTGAGGCCGGTGAGCTCCGTGAGAAAGAGCGGCAGGTAGAAGAACAACCCGAAGCCGAGCGCGAACGCCGCGATGATCGTGATGGCGATGTGGAGGACCGAAAGCCCCTTGCCGGCCTTCTTCGCGTCGGCGCCGGGAGCCGCGGCAACCCCGCCGGCGGCCGCCGCGTCCTGATCCTTGACGGCGCCTCCCGCGGCGGCGCCTCCCTTCCCGGGAAGCTCCTCCGTGGCCTTCTCGGCCGAGAATGAAAGCGCCTTGATCGCGATGACGAAGGTTTCGACGAACGCGATCGCTCCCCGGATCACCGGAATATTGAGCGGGCGATATCGCTTGACGAGGCTCCTGAAGGGTTCTCTCTGCACGACGATCGCGCCCCCCGAAGTCCGCACCGCGGTGGCGATGCAATCCGGCGAACGCATCATCACGCCCTCGATGACGGCCTGGCCGCCCACCTGGAGGCGCTTTCTCGCGTCTGTTTCGGACATGAACCCCTTACACGAGCGCGGCTGAGGATTGTTGCGGCGAGCTTACTTCCCCGTGTCCGTTCCGGCGTCCTTCTCGGTCTTCTTCTTCCCCTTGTAGTCGGCGTACTTGCGCTGGAAACGCTCGACGCGACCGGCGGTGTCGATGAGCTTCTGCTTTCCCGTGAAGAACGGATGGCACCGGGAACAGATTTCAACGTGGATGTCTTGCTGGGTGGATGATGTTTCTATCACGTTCCCGCAGAGGCACGTGATCTTCATCCGCTTGTAATCGGGATGGATATCCTTTTTCATTGCCTACTCCCTGTTTCTTCCGACGCGTGCGTGGACCGCATACCGGCCTGCCATGGGATTATACCATGAAAAGTGTGGTAAATGTAATAGCGTAGTCCCGAAAAAACAAACGGAATTTTCCGGCGCCCCGGGCCGTATCTCCCCCGGGGGCCTTCGCCCTGCGGGACTCAGGCGTTCATCGCCGAGAGGAACTTCTGGTTCGATTTCGTCTTGGACATCTTCTCGAGGAGAAATTCCATGGCCTCGACCACGTTCTTGTCGCTCAAGAACTTGCGCAGAATATATACCTTGCTGAGGACCTTCTCCGGCAGCAGCAGCTCCTCTTTTCTCGTGCCCGAGCGGAAGATGTCGATCGCCGGAAACACACGCTTGTCGGCGAGACGCCGGTCGAGGACGATTTCCAGGTTGCCCGTGCCCTTGAACTCCTCGAAGATGACCTCGTCCATGCGGCTTCCCGTTTCGACGAGGGCCGTCGCGATGATCGTGAGACTCCCCTGCTCTTCCGTGTTGCGCGCCGCCCCGAAAAAGCGCTTCGGCCGCTGAAGGGCGTTCGAATCGACGCCGCCCGAGAGAATCTTGCCCGAATGGGGCACGACGGCGTTGTGCGCGCGGGCGAGCCTCGTGAGGCTGTCGAGAAGAATGACGACGTCCTTGTTGTGCTCGACGAGGCGCTTCGCCTTCTCGATGACCATGTCGGCGACCTGGACGTGCCGGTCGGCGGGCTCGTCGAACGTGGAGCTGATGACCTCGCCCTTCACGGAGCGCTCCATATCGGTGACCTCCTCGGGCCGTTCGTCGATGAGCAGCACGATGAGGTAGATTTCGGGGTGATTGGCCGTGATCGCGTTCGCGATCTTCTGCATGATGATCGTTTTCCCGGCCCGGGGCGGCGAGACGATGAGGCCGCGCTGACCTTTCCCGATCGGGGTCAGAAGGTTCATGAGACGCGTCGACATGTCGTCGGGATTATTTTCGAGATTGATGAGCTGGTCCGGGTAGAGCGGCGTGAGGTTGTCGAAGAGGGTTTTCTTCTTCGTATCCTCAGGATGCTCTCCGTCGACCATCTCCACCTTGAGAAGGGCGAAGTAGCGCTCCGATTCCTTCGGAGCGCGGACCTGGCCGGAAACGGTGTCGCCCGTCCTGAGATCGAACTTCTTTATCTGGGACGGCGAGACGTAGATGTCGTCGGGGCCCGGCAGGTAGTTGTAGGTCGACGACCGGAGAAATCCATACCCTTCGGGCAGGACCTGGAGCACCCCCTCGGCGAATATGAGACCGTTCTGCGTCGCCTGGGCCTCGAGGATTTTGAATATGATCTCCTGCTTCCGCAGGCTCGACAGCCCCTCGATGTTGAGCGTCGAGGCGACGTCGATGAGCTCTTCGATCTTCTTTGTCTTCAGTTCCGCAATATCCATCACGGTCGGACCTCTGCCTTTCGTGGAAGTTCACAATCCGAATTTGTTATCTATTAAGACCAGCCGGCGCCTCGAACGCGGACGAAACACGGCCGGCTTGGCTTTGAACTGAATATTCTAAAAGGAAACCTTTTCGGGAGCTGCCCTTCCGCATGCGCACTGAAGAAGGTTGAACGGTACGTATCGGACGAACGCTGTTCTCAAGCCTCTCCAATATTACGAAATGCCGCCCCCTTGTCAAGGATTATGGGAATCGCTTCCCTGCTCTGTCTCTCGCATAAACCGTTCCAAATGCCCGCCCCGCGCCCCTGGATGCCGGGGCGCCGGGCGCTGAAGCCCGGCGCTCCCCGGAATCGATCGTTACTGCGACAGCTCCTGGGCTTTCTTCATGGCTTCTTCCGCTTTGATCTTCATTCCCTTTTTACCGTAGCAACGACTCAACACATTCCATGCGTTCGGATCCTCCGGCCATTTCTCCGTGTACTTCTGCCCCTGCAGGATCGCGTCGTCGTACATCTCGCACGAGTAGTAGGTGAGGAGCAGGCTGTAGTTGCCCTGCTTGTTCTCCGGATCGATATCGTACGCGGACAGGTACGCCTCGACGGCCTTGGGGCAGTTCTTCGCGTTGAAATACGCGACTCCGAGATTGTAGTACGATTCGAAATCCTCCGAATCGGTCTTCTTCCGGGCATCGACCGCCATCTGGAGGAAGGTGGCTCCGCTCTCCCAATCCTTTGTGACGAGGTAATCGTTGCCCGCGCGCTCGACTTCCTCGTAGTTCGCCGGATCGTCCAGCAGGAGCTTGTCGAAGATCTTCAGGGCTTCTTCCTTCATCCCGCGCTTCACCATGACGTGGCCGGTAAGGGCGAGAACGCTCGCGTAATCCTCGCTGTCCTCCTTCGTCATCGCTATGAGGGTGTCGACGGCCGCGTATTCCCGAACCGTGTACGTCGAATCGCCGATCGCCAGGCTGGCGTATACCTTCGCGAGGTTGAGCCATCCCTTGACCTGCCGCGGATCGGATTGCGTCGTGAGCTCGAACTCGTGCGCCGCGCCGGCGAGATTATCCGTCTGGAATTCGCTGATCCCGGCGTTGAAATGCTTCGCCCAGTTCGATTTGATGCCGGTCTCGGCGTCGGCCACTCTCTTGGGATCCAGCCGTGCGGCCGTCTGGAACTCCTCGTACGCTCCCACCATGTCCCCGGTATAGCTATAGGATCTGCCGAGCTCGAAGTGCGCGTCGGCGTCGTTCGGATTCTTCTCGATCGCGAGCTTGGCCTGTTCGATAGCCTTGTCGTAGGTGCCTTGATCGTTGTGGAGAATCGCGCTCATCGTCTCCTTGCTCTTGCACGAGTACGTCGCGATGAGGGAAAGGACGAGGATCGCGAGAATGGACATGTTCCGTTTCATCTGCCCGATGCCTCCTTCCGGCCCGTTTCGCCGGCAAAAACCGATGCTCTCCGGGAACTCAGGGCTCGTAGCCGTCTCCTGCATGTGCCCGGGGAAGTCCTCCTGGAAAGCGCTCAACGCGATCAAAAAAAATTGATCATTGTGAGGTTATGCTGCCTACCCGTAAAAGCTACCAAGCGTCCGGCATGGTGTCAAGCACTATCGAATCGCGCGGCAGCCTACGAGAGTTCGATCGGATCGACGTCCCATTGGAGATCGACCTGCTTCGCTCCGGCAAGCGACTCGCGCGCCGATCGTACCATGGCCCCGCGGGCTTCCGGCTCGAGCACCCCCCTGACGAGAAGCTGAAAACGGTGCCGCCCGCGCATCCGTTCGACGAGCGCCGGCGTGGGTCCGAGAACGGCCGCGCCGGCGGGAGCGAGCGAGCGCTCGAGCGCTCCCGCGATCTTCGCGGCGGCCGATTCCGCCTGCTCGCGCGTGCGCGCCGATACGGTGAAAAGCATGAGCCGGCCGGCTGGAGGATATCCGAGCGCTTTCCGCATCCCGAGCTCTTCCTCGGCGAATCCTTCGTAATCATGCCCTACGAGGTACCGGTAGATGAAATGCTCCGGCGCGAAGGTCTGGATCAGAACCTTGCCCCCCTTCTCCCCCCGCCCCGTTCTCCCCGCCGCCTGGAAGAGGAGCCGGAAGGTCTTTTCCGCCGCGCGGAAATCGGGAAAGCAGAGCCCCCGGTCCGCCGAGAGCACGCCAATGACGGTGACGTTCGGATAGTGATGGCCTTTCGCGACCATCTGCGTGCCGAGAAGCACGTCCTTCTCGCCGCTCGAAAATCGTTCGAGCACGGCGAGGTGGCCCGCGCGGCCCGCGGTCGTGTCGAGATCCATCCGGGCGACCCTCACGCCGGGGAGCAGATTCATGAGCTCCATCTCCACGCGCTCCGTGCCGGTCCCGCGATGCACGATCTTGTATTTCCCGCAGCGGGGGCAGGCGTCGGGAACGCTGCCCGTGTGTCCGCAGTAATGACAGAGGAGCTTCTGGCCGCGGCTGTGAAACGTGAGCGAGATGGAGCAATTGGGACACTGCTCGATCCAGCCGCAACCTCGGCACTGGACGAAGTTCGCGTGTCCGCGCCTGTTGAGGAGCACGACCGCCTGCTCGCCCCGCCCGACGCATTCCTCGAGCGAACGGAGGAGCTCCTCGGAAAATATCTCGTAGCGCCCCCGCATATCGACGATCTCGACGCGCGGCAGCTCGAGCCCGAGCGGCCTCGAGCGGAGAACGAGATAGCCGGTCTCGCCGCGACGGGCGGCGTCGTACGCCTCGAGCGACGGCGTCGCCGAGCCGAGGAGAAGCACGGCGCCCTCGCGCCGGGCCCTGAACTCGGCCGCCTGCACGGCGTTGTAGCGCGGCTTGTCCTCCTGCTTGAACGAAGAATCCTGCTCCTCGTCCACGACGATGATCCCGAGACGCGCGAGCGGCACGAAGACCGCGGACCGGGCGCCGATCACGATGCGGATCTCGCCGCTCCGGGCGCCGCGCCAGAGCGCCGCGCGCTGCGCGCCCGAGAGCCGGCTATGGAGCACGGCGACCGCCTCTCCGAATCTCCGCCTGAAACGGGACGTCGTCTGCGGGATGAGGGCGATTTCGGGAACGAGAACGAGAGCGCTCTTTCCCCTGTTCAGCGCCTCTTCGATGCAGCGCAGATACACCTCGGTCTTCCCGCTCCCCGTGACTCCGTGGAGCAGGAACCGCGCCGAGGCACCGGAGTCGATCGCCGCGCGAATCCGCTCGAACGCCACCGCCTGATCGGGGGTGAACGCGGGATATTCGATTTCCTCCGGGAACTTCCCTTTCGTCTCGTCCTCGCCCGCCGGCCGCCCCTTCCCCTTGATCGTCGACGGAAGGACCGCCCTGAGAACCTCGCCGAGCGGATGGATGTAGTACGCGGACATCCAGCGGGCGAGATCGAGGAGCTCTTCGGTGAGGAGAGGTTCCTCGTCGACGAGCGCCGCGATCTCCTTGAGCTTGACCGCGCCCGGCGCACGGCGCAGCTCCGCAATCGCGTAACCGGTGACGCGCCTGTGTCCGAACGGCACGAGCACGCGCGAGCCAGGTTTCACCCGGCCTCGAAACGCTTCCGGCACCGCGTACGTGAACAATTTGTCGACGGGAAACGGGACGGCGACGTCGAAGAGAGAGGACGGCTTCTGCGAGGTTCCCATACCGTTCACAATACGGAAGCCATCCCCTCCCCGCAACTAAAACCGCTATTTCTTGTGGCAGGAGAGAAGCTGATTGATCCTTTCGACGAGCCTGTTGGGGCTGAACGGCTTCACGATGTAATCGGTCGCGCCGACTTCCATTCCAAGCCGCTTGTCGATGTCCCGCCCCTTCGCCGTGAGAAGCACGACGGGGATACTCCTCGTGAGCGGATTTGCCTTGAGGATGCGGCACGCCTCGTAACCGTCGATCTTCGGCATCATGACGTCGAGTATGATGAGATCGGGCTGTTCCCGGCGCGCCTTTTCGATCGCCTCTTCGCCGTTCTGGGCCGTGATCACCTCGAAGCCTTCGGCGCCGATCGAGAACTCGAGGATCTGCGTGATGTTCACCTCGTCGTCGACGACCAGCACTTTTCCCTTCTTCATCGAATTTCCTCCTTCACGGGTTCCCGTTGAATCATTTCCAGCCGTTTTTTCCGTTCGTTCCGTTCCCCTTGCAGCTCCCTTTCGACGGCTTCGAGCACGAGCTCGTGCTTGTCGTCCCGAGCCCCGAGGTCGTCGAGCGCCTCGCCGAACGCCTTGACGACGTCCGGATCGAAGCGCGTGAGCGCGCCCTTTTCTATCTCCGCCCGCGCCTCGTCGAGCGAGAAGGTTCTCCGGTAGGGCCCCTCGCTCATCAGCGCGCGGAACGCGTCGACGACGCTGACGATCCGGGCCTCGACCGGTATCTCGTTCCCGGAGAGGCCGTCGGGGTACCCGCTCCCGTCGTAATGCTCGTGATGGCTCCGGATCATCTTCATGACCCGGTCTTCGAGATTCATGGGAGAAGTGAGCGCGAAACCGATATTCGGATGTCCGCGGAGCACCTCGCGCTCCTTCGGCGTGAGATTCTCCTTCTTGATGCGGATGTTCCGGGGGATACGCATAAGCCCGAGGTCGTAGAGGTTCATGCCGAGGCGGAGCGCCGTGAGCGAGCGTTCGTCGAGCGCGAGCTTCTTCCCGATCGTGAGCGCGATGAGCGTGAGGTTGACGAGAGTTCTGCTTCCCCACGCCTCCCGCATGTCGAGGCTCGCGCGCATCGCCTCTTTGAGCTTTTCGAAATTCGTCGAGACCTTCTCGTACGCGTCCAGCTTCTTGAGCATGCCGACGATGATCGAGCTGAGCGCCTCGAGGAGCTCCCGGTCGGCGCGCGTGAATTCGCGCCCCTCGACGTGATCGCTCACGTTGATGACGCCGACGATCTCGTCCCCGTCCCTGAGAGGCGCCGATATGAACGAACGCGTTCCGTAGAAAAGCGTATTGTTCGCCCGTCCGTACTCGTTGTCGCTTTCGATGTCGAAGACGTGGAGCGGCTCGCCCGTCTGGGCGACCTTCCCCGCGATGCGCTCCCCGACTTCGAGCCGCGTGTTCTGAACGAACTCGCTGTCGAGCCCCTTCGCCGCGACGATCCTGAGCACCTGCTGATCCTTGTCGAGGAGCATGATCGACGCCTTGCGCGCCTGAAGGAACTCGGAGAGCATTTCGACGAGAAGCGTGAGATACCGCTCGCGCTCGAACCGGCGCGATCCGAAGAAGCCCGCCGACGCCGCTTGCCGGACGATGATGTCCTTCATCGGCAGCAGCACGACGAACTTGGCGCCCGAATCCTTCACGTTCTCGACCCAGATCTTCCCCTCGTGCCAGTCGACGATGTTCTTGCAGATCGCGAGCCCGAGGCCCGAGCCGCCGTGCTCTCGGGTGTCGCTCGTGTCGATCTGGTAGAAACGCTCGAAAATCTTCTCGATCTGATCCTCGGGAATTCCCTTGCCCGTATCCTGCACGACGATACGCGCCGCGGACGCCTCCTGCTCGAGGGTAACCGTCACCTTGCCCCCCGGCGGCGTGAACTTGACCGCGTTCGCCACGAGATTCTGCAGCAGCTGCGCGATGAGCTCACGGTCCGCGTCGATGCGGCACGGGTGGCGCGGGAGCCGGAGCTCCGTGGTGATCTTCGAGGAGGCGAACTTCGCCTGAAGTCCGACGTGGACCTCCTCGATCATCCGGTTGAGATTGCAGGTGGTCCGCTCCACCTTGAGGTGCCCCGTCTCCATGCGGGAGAAATTGAGAATGTTGTCGACGAGCTTGATGATGCGCTCGCTCTCCTCGTCCATGACGCGGAGAAAGTCCTGCAACGTCTCGCGTTTGATCGTATCGACGTTGTCGAGGAGCGTCTCGGTGTACGCCTTGACCGACGTGAGCGGCGTCCGAAGCTCGTGAGAGACGACCGAGAGAAAATTGGATTTGAGCTGGTTGACGCTCTCGAGCTCCTCCCTGCAGACCGCGAGAGAGCGATCCTTGTCGCGGAGCTGCTCCTTTGCGCGCTCGCGCTGCAGAACGAGAAGCACGGAGTCACGGGACAGCTTCACCTGGGACATGAGACGTTCATCGGGAGCGCCGTCGAAAAACCCGATGGTGAAAAAGCCCGTGGCGACGCCGTTCTCCTCGATGCCGGCCAGCAATATCTTCCCGTCCGGAGATTCCGCGCACCGCGGCACCGGACTGTCGGGTTCCGCGCACGCCTTTTTGGCCCCGACGACGAATCCGTCGGCCAGCTGCTCGCCGGCGCCGCAGAGACCGCGGAAAGTGTTTCTGCTCACCGAAAGGGAGTGGCGAGGCTCCGCGGGGAGGTCGCCCAGGCCCGCGGACGCCTTCATCTCGAAGACGTCGCCGCCCGGTTTGGCGATCCGCAGAACGACGAAGTTCGCTCCCGAGTCCTCGACGATGCCGCGGACCATCGCATCGAAGATATCCCTGCTCGGGGCGTCGGCGAGAGTCATCGAGCCGATGGACGCTATGCGCGCGACGATGCGCTCGAGCTCGCCCTCGCGGGCGGAGCGCGCCCTCGCGGGCCCCTCGTCAGGAGAGGCGCCGCCGGCGCCGAGCAATCGTCTGCCGATCCTGCGGATCACCGCGGGTTTCCTTTCTTTAAGGCACGAGGTGGTGTTTCTTCGCGTTCCTGAGCGCGTCCGATATCCGCGTAAATGCGTCCACCTCGATCTGGTTCTCGTCCACGAGCACTTCGACAAAAGCGGCGACCACGCGCGGATCGAACTGAGTCTCCGAATGGCGCACGAGCTCGTCGACCGCCTCCGCGTTCGTCATGCGGACCCTAAACGGCCGCTCGCTCACCATCGACAGGTACGCGTCGATCACGGCGAGAATGCGCGAGCCGATCGGAATCTGGTCCCCCCTGAGCCCCATCGGGTATCCCTTGCCGTCGAGCCGTTCGTGGTGGAAGAGAATGCTCTGACTCACGAGCTCGACGAACTCGAGCGGGCGCATGATCGCGGCGCCGCGCTGCGGGTGTTTCTTGATCTCCTCCATCTCCTCCGGGGTGAGATCGAGCGTCTTCTTGAGAATTGCGTCGCTCACGCACGTCATCCCGACGTCGTGCACGCTCGAAACGTACTGGATCACCTGAACCTCTTTCTCGCTCAGACGGAGATTCCGGGCGATCCTCACCGCCCATTGGACGATCTTCCGGTAGTCGCCGCGCCCGTCCCGCTCCTGCGCGGCGAGGAGCCAGCGCAGGGACTGGATCGTTTCCTTTATGAACGCGCGCGAATCCTCGGAGATCCTGATCCGCTCGATCACCTTGGAGAATCGCATGCTCAGGGACATGATCAGGGTGAGATCGTCCCGGTTGAACGGTTTGCCCGACGTCTTGTTGTTCGCGTTGATCACGCCGATTACGGTGGAGCCGATCTTGAGCGGAACACTCACGAGCGATTTTGTCTCGTACTGCGGATTGCTCGGCGCGTCCTTGAGTCCGCACGTCTCGACGTTCTCGATGAGAAGCGGCTCTCCCGTCTCCGCCACCTTCCCCGCGATGCCGCTTCCGAGACGCGCCCGGGTGCGGGCCACGACGGCTTCGTCGAGCCCGTAGGCCACCTTGATGAAGAGCTCCCGTTTCTCCTGGTCGAGGAGCATGAGCGAGACGATCTTCGCCGAGAGCATCTCGGCGATGACCTTCACGGCGAGCTGGAACATTTCCTGTATCTCCTCGCGCGCGTCGACCGAATCGAAGAGGTAGCCGAGAAGATCGTTGAAGTGGTGCTCCTTCGGCAGGGTGAACGTAAACGTGCTCCCCTCGCCGAGACGGCTCGTCGCGACGATCGTTCCGCCGTGCTGCTCGACGATGTTCTTCACGATCGCGAGCCCGAGGCCCACCCCTTCCCCCGAGCCGCGGTGCACCTGGTAGAACTGCTTGAAGATGTTCTGGAGGTCTTCCTGGGGAATACCGATGCCTTCGTCCGACACCGCGATCTTGATCGCGACCGCGTCCTCGATCGCCTCGACGAAGATGCGGGCTCCGCTCGGCGAGAACTTGATCGCGTTCGAGATGAGATTGATGAAAACCTGTTTCACGAGATCCTCGTCCCCGTCGACGTGCGGGAGCGCGGGCGGAACGTTCACGACGAGACGGAGCCTCTTGTCCCGCAGGTACGGCTGCAGCGAGGATTCGACCCCGGCGAGGAGCGTTTCGAGATTGAAGGCCGTGCGCTTGAGGGTTCGATTGCCGAATTCGATCTTGGACACGTCGAGGACCTTGTTGACCATGCGGATGAGCCGTTCGGTCTCCGCCGAGATGATTCCGAGAAACTCGCCCTTTTCCGGAAACTCGGGGTCATCGATATGGTCGGCGAGCGATTCGGCGTACGCCTTGATCGACGTGAGCGGGGTCTTGAGCTCGTGCGAGAGATGCGAGAGATAGCTCATCTTGAGCTTGTTCGAGCTCTTGAGATCCTCGTTCTCCTTATCGAGCCGCTCGATGCGTCCGTTCATGACCTCGTAGAGGCGGCTCTTCTCTATCGCCATCGCGACCTGGCCCGAAAGAATCGTCATGAGCCGGGCGTCTTCCGGATTGAACGGCTCGCGGGCAAAATCGCCCGCCATGAGCACGCCGAGGTTGTCCTTGGCCGAATAGACGGGAACGGCGAGAAAGGAGCCGAGCGCGCGGTCCGCGACGAGAGGCGAGCGGGCGCTCGCTCCCTGCTCGCGCATGTCGTCGATGATGAGCCCGGTCTCATGGGCGCAGATGTCGATGATGAGCGGATCGTCGGCGAGCGGCGTCCCCGGCTCGAGACTCACCACGCCTTTCCTTCCGAGCTCGACGTGCTCGATGACCTCGCGCTTCTGGTTGATGAGCACGATCGAGACCCAGGGTCTCCTGAGGAGCAAGGTGATCTCCTTGCACACCATTTTGAGGAGCGTATCGAGACTGATGACCGAATTGATCCCGAGGCTGATGTCGTAGAGCCTCGTGAGCTCGAGAATCCGTTTCCGCGAGTTGAGGAGCCGGTCTTCGGCCCCGTGAACGTAGACCTTGAAATTCTCGTAGAAGCTGCTGAATAGATACGTCATGAAACCCATGAAACCGCCCAGAATGAGGAGCGTGCCGGCGAGAGCCCGGCCGTCCGGCGGAAACGCCGTATCTCCCGGATAGCAGCTGAAGAACGGAACGCCGCCCCGCATTTCGAGGTATCCGAGGATGGCGAGCGCGGCGATCGAGAACCCGGTCACCATGAGACCCGCGCGCGCCGGCGGCAGAAGCCGTCCGGCGAAGAAGAGCGGTATCACGACGAGAAAGAGAAACGGGCTCTGCGCCGTTCCCGTGAGATAGATGAGGGCGATCGCGGTCGAGCTGTCGATGAGGACCGTCGCCCATTCCCAGATTTCGCGCCGCCGGGCGGAGGCCCGCTCCTTGCGGGCGAATGCATTCTCGAGGCCGGCGGCGAGAAGATTCAGGAAGGTCGCGCCGAGAAATACGGAGATCACGAGCCCCGTCCTGAAGACGAATCCGGCGATCTCCCGCGCGATGAAGACGATGAGAAAGATCGAGACGATTTCGACGATCCGAATCTGCTGTATGCTCAGGATCGCGGGCATCCGTTTCTGTGCTCTGCCGTATGCGGCCATTCGGAACCTCGCTTCAGCCGACCGTGTCGGACTGCGTTTTGATATCGTTCGGTACGGGAATCACAACGGTGACCGCGGTTCCCTCGCCCGGTTTGCTCCGCAGCCGGATTTCGCCGCTCATGATCGTGACGATGCTCTTCACGACCGCGAGCCCGAGGCCGAGACCGCTCTTTCCTCCGCCGCCGTCGAGGCGGAAGAACGGCGTGAACACCGCTTCGAGCTTGTCTTCGGGAATGCCGGCCCCGTGGTCCTCGACCGTGATGACGAGAAGCGCTTCCTTCGACTCGCCGCGGCGCTCCCTGGCCAGCGACGCGGTGACGCGGATAGGGCCGCCTCCGTGCTTGACTGCATTCGAGACGAGATTCTCGAGAACGACCTCGAGGCACCGGCGCCGGACGAGAACCGGCGGCACGGCGGGATCAACCTGCGTCTCGATGAGCGAGGCGCTCTCGTCGAAACGCTCGCGCACGCGCTCGACGAGGCCCGCGATATCGATCCGCTCGAGCGCCTGAAGGTCCCCGGCGCCCTGCTCCACGCGGAGCATCTGGACGAAGGACTCGACGAGCTCCTCGAGATGATCGATCGAGTCGCGCATCTTCGAAAAATAGGCCCGCTCCTTCTCGTCGGCGGCCGCGCCGAGCCGCTCTTCGGCGAGCTCGAGATAGCCGCTGAGCGAGGTGAGCGGTCTCGCGAATTCGTGTCCCACGATGAGCCGCGCGGAATCGAACAACCCCCGGTACCGTGCGAGCTCGCGCCGGAGCGTCGCAAGCTCCGCCTCGGCATCCTGGACGATGCGATCGAGTCTCGCGTCCTGTTTGGTTTCCGTCGCGTGTCCCACGGATGCACCTCCGGGCCCGGCGATCAACCCTCGGATTCCACCTTCTGCGCCGGCTCGTTCGATTTCCGGCGTTCCCGTACGACGACGCTTCCGACCATTCCCTTACCGTACTGCTTGAGCTCGGAAGCGATGTCGTTCACCTGGGCGTAATGCTTGAGCTTTCCCTCTTCGTCGAGGACGAGCGCGATCGTGAGGGACATGACCGGCATCCGCTTGATCTCGCCGAGACGGTTGCGGACCTCCATGAATCCCCTCGTGATATCCTCCTCGCGGAGCAGGACGAGCGAACCCCTGTCGAATTCGTCGACGATATGGCGCGCGATGAACTCGGAACGCTCGGGAGTGGTGATGACGACGAAATCGTCCCCGCCGATATGGCCGACGAAATCGTCCCCGCCGCCGAGCGAGTTGACCGCTTCGGTGATGATGTCGCTCAGGAAGAGGATCGCGTCGTCCCCCTTCTGATATCCGTAATGGTCGTTGTACGGCTTGAAATTATCGATGTCGAGATAGAGAAACGCGAAGGGCGCCTTGCGCTCGATGCGCGCCTGGAGCTCTTTCTCGATGGCGCGATTCCCCGGCAGTCCCGTGAGCGGATTCGCCTCTTTCTGTCTGAGGCTCCATTCGAGAACGTTCCGCACGCGGAGCAGCAGCTCCTCGTTCGAGTACGGCTTGATGAGGTAGTCGTTCGCGCCGTCCTGAAGACCCCTGATCTTGTCCGGAAGCTCGCTCTTCGCCGTGAGTATGATGATCGGTATCTGCGAGGTCTGAAAATTCTGGCGGATGCGCCGGCAGGTCTCGAATCCGTCGATCCTCGGCATCATGAGATCGAGGAGAATGAGATCGGGACTC
Source organism: Candidatus Krumholzibacteriia bacterium (assembly GCA_026387805.1). Classification (GTDB taxonomy): domain Bacteria; phylum Krumholzibacteriota; class Krumholzibacteriia; order Krumholzibacteriales; family Krumholzibacteriaceae; genus SSS58A. Next base: position 694 of record JAPLKY010000250.1, on the reverse strand, counting down.
TCGCGCCGGACGATCTCGAGCGCGACCTCTCCGTTCTCGGCGAGAACGACCCGGTAGCCGTGCTTCTCGAGCTGAAACTTGAGGATGCGCCTGATATGATCCTCGTCATCCACAACGAGGATCTTGTAGCCCTGCTTGCTGCCGGAACTAATCATGAGGAAAACTCCGTTCCTCTTATTGATCCCTTCCCTGCTCGCGAACGCCATGATTATGGCAACTCGTTGCTACGCAATTCATATGCCAAGGAGGAATGCCGCCGGCGGCGCGGCCCGAAGAGGCGCGATGCGGCGTATAGTTGCAGCTATTTCAACGTGTTGCCGGGAGCGCTCGAGAAGAGCCGAGCGGACGGGCAAAAGGCCAATCTGCAATCAGTTTTGCATTACGAGACCGGGGGCAACCGGCGTCATGAGGCCCAGTTAACGAGATTGCCGCGCGCAAAGCTGTTGAGCTTGAGACCGTCGATCAAACCGGCCCCGATGTGGTAGAAAGCCGCGCAGGCGATCATCGCGGCATTGTCGGTGCAGTATTCGGGGCGCGGCCAGGAGACCGCGACGTCGTTCGCGGCGAGACGCTCCTTCATGAGCTCGCGCAGGCGGCCGTTCGAGGCGACCCCGCCTGCGAGGTAGAGCCGCCGCGCGCCCCGCTCCCGCGCGGCGAGGATCGATTTCTCGACGAGGCTCTCGACGATCGCCTC
>JAPLKY010000463.1 GCA_026387805.1 Candidatus Krumholzibacteriia bacterium | reverse complement strand
GATTCTCGGGCTCCTGATTCTCGTTCCGCAATCAATCCGAGCCGCGAACCCATTCACCCCCGAGGACGTCCTCGCGTTCAAGCGCGTCTCCGAGGCGGCGATCTGCCCGAGCGGCGAATGGATCGCGTACACCGCCTCCGTGCCGCGAGCCGCCTCCGACGAAGCCGGCGGCGCCTGGAGCGAGCTCTGGCTCGTTTCGACGAAGGCCGGCGAGCCGAGGTCATTCATCGCGGGCAAGGTCAACGCGGGCGGCCTGCGCTGGAGACCCGACGGCTCGGGCCTCGCCTTCCTCATGGCGCGCGGAGAGAAGGCAAAGACCCAGGTGTGGATGATTCCCGTCTCGGGCGGCGAGGCCGTGCAGATTACGAGTTCCGAGACGAGTGTCTCGACCTTCCGCTGGCGCCCGACGGGCAACGAAATCGCCTACGTCGCGGCGACGCCGCAGTCGAAGCGCGAGAAGGATCTCGACAAGAAAGGCTACGGATTCATCTACTACGAAGAGAATCTCAAGGACAGGAATCTCTATGTGCTGAAGGTCGGAAAGGACGGCCGCACCGGCGACGCCGAACGGATCACCGAAGGCTGCTCGGTCTGGAGCATCGAATGGAGCCCGGACGGAAAGACGATAGCGGCGGGAGTCACGCCGAAGAACCTGATCGACCAGGAATACATGTTCCAGAAGATTTGGCTCATCGATCCGGCGACGAAGCAGAAACGCCGGCTCAGCAATAATCCCGGCAAGCTCGGCGCCTTCGCGTGGAGCCCGGACGGCACGCGCATCGCTTACAACGCCGCGAAGGAGCTGAAGGATCACGCAGAAAGCCAGGTCTTCGTCGTCGACGCCGCGGGCGGCGAGGCGAAGAACCTCACCGAACCGGATTTCCGCGGCCACGTGACCTGGGTCGGCTGGAAGGATAAAGGCACGATCGTCTATCGCGCCCCCGAAGGGGCGTACCCGACGTTGAGCACGGTGAGCGCAGCCGGCGGCAAACGCGCGATCGTTCTCGACGCGAAGGCGGCCGGCGTCATCTTCGAGATCCCAAGCTTCACGAAGGATTTCAGGAGCTTCGCGTTCTCGGCGAGCGCCCCCGACGTCCCGGGCGATCTTTACCTCTGGACGGCGGGGTCGAAGAGTCCGCGTCGGCTCACGAATCTCAATCCGTGGATCGCCGATCGCGCACTCGGCACGCAGAAGGTCCTCCGGTATCCGGCCCGCGACGGCCTCGAGATCGAGGGCATTCTCGTCTATCCCGTCGGCTACGAGGCGGGCCGCAGGTATCCGCTCGTCGTGATCGTCCACGGCGGGCCCGAATCGAACTACTCGAACGGCTGGGTGACGCGGTACAGCGAGCCGGCTCAGGCGCTCGCCGGCAAAGGCTATGCCGTGTTCCTCCCGAACTACCGCGCGAGCACCGGCTACGGGCTCGGATTCGCCCTCGCGGGGTACAACGACGCGGCAGGCAGGGAATTCGACGATATCGCCGACGGAATCGATTACCTCGTGTCCACCGGCATCGCCGATAAGGCGCGCGTCGGCCTCACGGGCGGATCGTACGGCGGCTACGCGGCGGCCTGGTTCGCCTCGCGCTACACGGAGAAAGTACGCGCGGTCTGCATGTTCGTCGGGATCAGCGACCTCACGAGCAAGCGACTCACGACCGATATCCCGTACGAGGAGCTCGACGTGCATTCGGGGAAGAGAATCGAGGACATGTGGCAGCAGAGCCTCGAGCGGAGCCCCATCTACTGGGCTCATCAAAGCAAGACAGCCGTTCTCATCCTCGGCGGAGCGGCCGATACGCGCGTGTATCCCGGGCAGAGCATCGAGTTCTACCGGCTGCTCACCATGAACGAACATCCGGCCGCGCGACTCGTGCAGTATCCGGGGGAAGGGCACGGCAACGCGAAACAGCCCGGGAGGACCGACGTCCTCTACCGCATGCTCGACTGGTTCGACTGGTACGTCAGAGACGCGAAGCCGCTCGACGGCCCGATGCCGCCTCTCGACATCGCCGACCGCTACGGGCTCGAGATCGAGAAAACGGAATCGAAAAAGTAGCACCGAAAGGAAGGTGGAGGATGAAGAAGAACGACAAGGAGCTCTCCCGCAGATCGTTTATCGGGCGGACGATCGCCTCTCTCGCGGGAGTCGGTCTCGGGCTTTCCGCCGCGAAGGGATTGCGGGCCCAGGAAACGGCGGCGCCTTCGGCGCAACCGGGCGCTCCGGCCGCGAAGCCCGCGATCAGGGAGTATCGCGATCTCGGACGCACGGGCTGGAAGACCTCCGACCTCGGGTTCGGAAACGCGATGATCCAGGACACCTCGCTCGTCGAGTACGCGATGGAGCGCGGCATCAACTACATCGATACCGCCCGGCAGTACTACGAGATGGAAGTGGTCCTCGGGAAGCTCGATCCGGCGAAGCGCGCGAAGCTCTTCATCGCGACGAAGCTCCTTCCCGAGCTTTTCACGGCGAAAACGACGGCCGCGGAGATCACGACGGCGATCGAGGAGAGCCTCAAGCGACTCAATACCTCCTGCCTCGACTGCGTCGAGATCCATTCGATCGGGGAGGATCCGAAGCTGAGCGACCCGGCGAAGATCAAGAACCCGGCGATCGTCGAGGCGTTCGAGAAGGCGAAAAAGGACGGAAAGATCAGGTTCTGGGGCGCGACCTCCCATGGCCCGCGCATGGTCGAGGATTTCGACTGGCTCGTCGACAACACCCCGATCGACATGATCCAGCCCGGCATGAACTTCATGACGAAGGGTCTCGGACCGGTTCTCGCGAAGGCGAAAGCGAAAGGGATCGCCGTCGTCGCCATGAAGAGCCTCGCCGAGGCGCGCAAGATCAACTACAAGCCGTTCATGAAGAACGGCGCGACGGTGCGCCAGGCGGTCATCAAGTGGACCCTCGCGCAGCCGAATATCGACTGCATCGCGATGACGATGAGGAGCGTCGAGATGATCGACGAGTACATCGCGGCCTCCGGCCGGCCCGAGCTCACCCCCGAGGAGGAGAAGGCGCTCAAGGGATACGGCGCGCTCCTCGACCGCGATTACTGCCGGCCGGGCTGCAGCGGGTGCCTCGCCGCGTGCCCGAACGGGGTGCCGATCGCGGACATCCTCCGCTACCGGCTCTACTTCGGGAGCTACGGCGAGGAGAAGCACGCCATGTCGCTCTACCGGAAGCTCCCGCGCGAGCGGAGCGCCGAGCGATGCGCGTCCTGCGAGGGGCCGTGCGAGGCGACCTGCCCGCACAACCTCGCGATCCGCTCGAAACTGCTCGCGGCGCACGGCGAGCTCACGGTCTGATACGAGGAGGGATCGATGAAAGGAATATCCAAAGCGAAATGGCTGCCGGCAATCGTGCTCGCCGCCTTCGCGTGCTCCGTGCTTCTTATGGCGTCCGGGCGCGCCGCCGGGATCCCCGGCGACACGGCGAACCCCGCGAAGGGCATCCTCGAAAAGGCGTCGAAGGCGCTCGGCGAGGACAAGCCCTGGACGACACGCGTCGAGAAAGGGCTCCACGTCGAGTGGGACACTGAGGGCTGGGGCACACTGAAGGCGGACTATACCCGCTCAATCAAGAAGCCGGACAAGCTCAAGATCGACCGGGACAACAGCGCATACGACCATCCATTCTTCAGGACGTACTACTACAACGGCGACGACGCCTGGTACGTCGTGAACCTCAATCCGGGGCGCAACCCGCAGGTGACGGCAAGCATGAAGAGCCTTCTCGAGCGCGTCGACGGCATCGCGTTCTTCGTCGCCGCGTGCGAC
>JAPLKY010000379.1 GCA_026387805.1 Candidatus Krumholzibacteriia bacterium | reverse complement strand
ATCATCGAGGCGATGGCGCAGGTCGGCGGAATTCTGCTCCTTTCGAGCGTCGACACGCCCGAAAAGTACCTCGTTTATTTCGTCACGATCGACAAGGCGAAGTTCCGCAAACCCGTCGTTCCCGGCGACCAGATCCGTTTCGAGCTCGAGATGATCTCGCTCCGCAAGCGATTCTGCAAGATGAGGGGGATCGCCTACGTGGACGGCCAGGTGGTCGCGGAAGCGGAGCTTCTTTCATCGATCGTCGACCGGTGACGGAGCAGCCATGCCGCGAGATATCCATCCGACTGCAATCGTCCATCCGAAGGCGCAGCTCGCTCAGGACGTCGCCGTCGGCCCCTATGCGATTATCGGCGAAAAGGTGACGATCGGGGAAGGCTGCCGGATCGGAAGCGCCGTTCTCATCGACGGAGAGACGACGCTCGGGAAGAACAACCGGGTCTTTCACGGGGCCGCCATCGGCAACGTCTGCCAGGACCTCAAGTACCGCGGCGAGCGGACATTCGTGCGGATCGGCGACGGCAATACGATCCGGGAGTTCGCGACGGTGAACAGCGCGACGGGCGAGGGGGAGAGCACGGTGGTCGGCAACGGCACGCTCATCATGGCGTACGTTCATCTCGCCCATAATTGCGTCATCGGCGACAACGTCGTTCTCGCGAACGCGGTGAATCTCGCCGGGCACGTGCGCGTGCACGACTTCGCCGCGATCGGCGGGCTCACGCCGGTCCACCAGTTCGTCGAGATCGGACGACACGCCTTCATCGGCGGCGGAAGCAGGATTCCGCAGGACGTGCCGCCGTTTCTCAAGGTCGCGGGGTGCCCCACGCGCGTATGGGGTCTTAACACGGTCGGTCTCGCGAGACGCGGCTATACCGCCGAGCAGCGGGCGCTTCTCAAGAAGGCGTACATGATCCTGTACCGGAGCGGGCTCAACGTCACCCAGGCTCTCGAGCGGATATGCGCCGATCTTCCCCGGACGGATGAGATCGCGATGTTTGTCGATTTCATTCGAAACTCCAAACGGGGAATCATCAAGTGATATAGCCTATTCGAACCGCGACGGGGAGATCCCATGGAAACGAAACGCCGCAGGATCAGAGCAGGAGTAATCGGAACCGGTCGCCTCGGCCGCGAGCATGCGCGCGTCTATGCGTCGCTCGCCGATGTCGATCGCGTGCTCGTCTACGATCGGGAACCGGCGCGCGCCGAGGCCGTGGCGCGGGAACACGGCGCGGAATGCTGCGCTTCGATCGAAGCGCTTCTCGCCGGATGCGACGCGGTGAGCGTCTGCACTCCCGCGACGGACCATCACGCGACCGCCGTGGCGGCGTTCGAGAGGGGCGTTCACGTTCTTGTCGAGAAGCCGATCGCCTCGAGCACCGCGTCCGCGCGCGACATGATCGTCTCCGCGTCGTCGCGCGGCTGCGTCTTTCAGGTCGGGCATATCGAGCGGTTCAACGGGGCCTTCGAGGCGGCTCGATCCCTCATCAAACGGCCGCGCTTTATCGAAGCCCATCGCCTCGGCGACATCAGTCCGCGGGGCATCGACGTAACGCTCGTACAGGATCTCATGATCCACGACATCGATCT
>JAPLKY010000314.1 GCA_026387805.1 Candidatus Krumholzibacteriia bacterium | reverse complement strand
TGAAGCTCAACCCGGGAGCGAAGGCGCCGATCCTCTGTCTGGTCGGGCCTCCCGGCGTGGGCAAGACTTCACTGGGGCAATCGATCGCGCACTCCATCGGACGCAAGTTCGAGCGCGTGAGTCTGGGCGGCATGCACGATGAAGCGGAGTTGCGCGGACATCGCCGCACATACGTCGGCGCGATGCCGGGCCGCCTGATTCAGGCGATCCGCCGCGCGGCGGCCAACAACCCTGTGATCATGCTCGATGAGATCGACAAGCTCGGGAGCGATTTTCGAGGCGATCCCGCTTCGGCGCTTCTCGAAGTGCTCGATCCGGAGCAGAACAATTCGTTCGAGGATCATTATATCAATATCCCGTTCGATCTCTCGCGCGTCATGTTCATCACGACGGCGAACGTGCGGGACACGATTCCCGCGCCGCTTCTCGACCGGATGGAGACGCTCGAGCGTCCCGGCTACATCACCTTCGAAAAGACGAGAATCGCGAAACGGTTTCTGATCCCGCGCCAGCTGTCCGAAACCGGGGTTCCGGCGCGGAAGCTCCTCATCGCGGACGAAGCGATCACGCGGATCGTCGAACGCTACACGCGGGAGGCTGGGGTGCGCAATCTCGAGCGACGCATCGCGGCCATCGCCCGGAAGAGCGCCCGAAAGCTCGTCGAGCACCGGAAAGGGCCCTTCCGCGTCACCGGCGCCAATCTGAAGAGCTGGCTCGGCCCCGAGGACTATCCCGAAGAGGAGATGCGTCCCGTTCCGGCCGTGGGAGTCTCGACCGGCATGGCGCGGTCGGCCGCGGGGGGAACGATCCTCTTCATCGAGGCGATCACGGTCAAGGGAAGCGGGAAGCTCAAGCTGACGGGGAGTCTCGGGGAAGTCATGAAGGAGTCCGCGGAAGCGGCGCTCAGCTTCGTCAAGTCCCGGTACGCGGTCGAGAGCGCCGAGAGCGCATTCTTCGACGTGTACGACATTCACCTCCATGTGCCGGCAGGCGCGGTGCCGAAGGACGGGCCGAGCGCGGGAGTGGCCATCGCGGCGGCGCTCGCGTCGCTCGCCCTGAACCGGAAGGTGCGCAACGAAGTCGCCATGACGGGAGAGGTGACGCTCACGGGAAAGGTGCTTCCGGTCGGCGCGATCAAGGAGAAGGTCATCGCGGCGAACCGGGCGGGCATCCGGGAGATCATCTTGCCGCGTCTGAACGAGAAGGATCTCGAAGAGATACCCGAACGGATCATGAAGGGCATGAGCTTCCGCTTCATCGACCGGATCGACGAGGGGATTTCGCTGGCGCTCGTTGCCCGAAACGCCCGGCGCCCGTCGCGGCAAAGGCGGCGGTATGCGCGAGCGTGAGGATGGACGATATTTTATTCCCCGATTGTTTTCCTATTTCGCGCGGAGCATGGGCACGTCGCGCGCGTTCCATCTCCCCGCCGATATCGCCAACGCATCGTCGCTGATCTTCATCGACTCGGGAGATCTCGTCGATCTTCTCTTCGCCGCGCCCGTCATCAATTTCTTCGCGACGCATTTCCCGCTGATCAAGACGACCTTTCTCGTGCGGAGCGCGGACGCCGAGCTCGTGAAGGGCCTCATGCGCGTGAATGCGATCATCTCGTATGAACCCCGGCAGCTCAAGCTCTATTCGGCCGATTATCTGGCGCTCACGCGGAAGCTCAGAAAGAAGAAGATCGATGTCGCCATTCTCTTCGACCGCCGGTTCTCCCTCGATCGGCACCTTCTCGCCTTCGCGATCGGCGCGCCGATACGGATCGGATTCGCGCATCCGCTCGCGTTTCCCTTTCTCAATTGCGAGGTCCGTCTCTCCGAGGGGGGATACGAGGGAAAGAAGATGCCGCGAATTCTCCAGGCGATCGGAATCAAGCTCGACGAGGGATGGGACGCCGTTTCGCTCGTGCCGCGCGAGGTCCAGCACGCCCGCCAGCTCAAGCATTTCTGGAAGCCGGAGAAGGATCTCCTCATGGTGGGGCTTGATCCGAGCAGCAGCAAGACGAGGCATCACGTCATTCCGGAGATCATCACGTACCTCGCGAACAATCTCGCGAGCCGTCGGCGGGCGAAGTTCCTGATTTTCGCCAATCCCTGGGACGAAAAGCTCGTCCGGGATCTCACCGCGGAGCTCAAGGGGGACGTGATCGATCTCAAGCCGGAGAGCCTGAGCGAGACGGTCGCTCTCCTTTCGCAGTGCGACCTGTTTCTATCCGGCAATACGAACCTTTTCCATTTTGCGGCCGCGCTCAAGGTGCCGACGATCGGATTGTTCACCAAGTTCGATCGATCGGGATGGATTCCGGAGAGCGCCGCGAACGTCAGGATCTTCCAGGGAACGCGGGGGGAAAAGCTCTCGCTCAAGGACTTCTTCGGCATCGTCGAAGAGGCGCTCGCCGCGAGGGATGCGGCAGCAACGGAGCATTAGCGCGCACAAGGGGGAACTGACGCCGTGCCGTGGCCCCGCGCCAACGATACCTACGTGAGACTGCTGCGATATCTGGCGCCGCTCTGGCGGCGTATGGCGGTGCTCTTCGTGGTCACCGCGTTGTTCGCCGCGCTGAGCGGAGTCTCGCTCGGGCTCATTCCGCCGTTCCTGAATATCCTGTTCGGCGGCGGAAGGGCGCCGGGCATCACGGAGCAGGTTTCGGCCGAGCGCGGAATCCCGCTCCCCGGATCATGGGAGCATGCGAAGACAACCGTCATCGAATCGGCGAAAGGTTTCCTCTACGACGGTTCCCCGGTCGAGCGCCTCGCCCGTTTCTGTCTTGTGTTTCTCGGCCTCATGGTCCTCAAGAACATATTCGGATACCTGAGCATGTACATGACGATCAGTCTCGAGCAATCGGTGCTCTTCCGGGTGCGGAACGACCTGTACGGCAAGACGCAGATGCTGCCGCTCTCCTTCTTCGACCGGGAGAAGACGGGGCATCTCATTTCGCGGATCACGAACGACGTGACGAACCTGCGCGGCGTCGTCGTGGGTTCGCTCGCGAGCATCGTCCAGAACGGTCTCATGGCGGTGATCGCGATCACGATCATCTTTCTCACGTCCTGGAAGCTTTCCCTGCTCACGCTCATTCTCCTTCCCACGAACGTTCTGCTCATCGGTATCATCAGCCGCAAGCTCCGCAAGAAGAGCCTGCGCGCGCAGGAGCGAATGGCCGATATGACCTCGGTGCTGCAGGAAACGATCTCGGGCGTGCGCGTCGTGAAGGCGTTCGGGATGGAGGAATTCGAGAAGAAGAAATTCAACGCGTTCAACAGGAGGTATTTCAAGGAGTATCTCAGAATGCGCCGCCTCGCGGAGTTCGCCTCGCCGACGAGCGAGACCCTCGGCACGCTCGCGGCCGTCGTTCTCATCTGGTACGGCGGCAAGCTCGTGCTCAGCGAAAACCTCGATCCGGCGAACCTGATGCTCTTCATCGGGGCGATGCTCTGGGTCATCTCGCCGGTCAAGAATCTGAGCAAGCTCAACAGCACGATCAACGAGGGGCT
>JAPLKY010000282.1 GCA_026387805.1 Candidatus Krumholzibacteriia bacterium | reverse complement strand
TAGCTGTCGGTCCACGGAGTGGCCGTGGGCTTCGCTTCCTCGGTCTCGGAAAGCGGCGAATACGCGACGTCTTCCGTCGCATAGAAGTTGAGGTTCTCCGCGCCTTCGCTCACCTTCGGTTTTTCGCTCGCGATCCACGGCGATGCGGGTTCCGCCGGCGCCGGGCTCTCGCTTGCGGGCGCGCTTTCGCTCACGGACGGGCTCTCACTCACGGGCGCGCTTTCACTCACGGGCGCGCTCTCTTCAACGGCCTCGCCGGAGGTCTTCGTTTCCTCGGGCTTTTCGCTCCCGCTCGCCGCGAGATTCGGGACGTACGGAAGGAACGGGCCCATGGAGGCCTGCGCGATGAGCCGGTTCGCCTCGACGGGCACGACCTTGGGCTCATTCATGGGCGCCTTCGATGCGGCCCTTTCGGGCTCCCCGAGCGATTGCATGAGAGCGGAGCTCTCCCGTACGTCGGCGCGGAGCGTCCCGGGCGCGCGTCTCGTCACCTCGACGACCTGCATTCCGCCTTCGGCCCACATCCGGTAATCGACCGCGGTCGACAGATCGAGCACGACGCGGCTGATAAGGAGAGGGTCGAGCTGGAACTGGCCCGTCCGGACCTTGTTCGCGATGGGGCTCCCGACGTCCTTCACCTGCCACGGCACGTTGTATTTCGCGCCGACACAGTTGATCACGAGGCGATCAGGCTCGCTTATCGTGAACGCATCGAAGGTGACGTTCCCCGCCTTGCTGATCTCGATCCTGACTTTTCCATCCAGCGGGACGACATTCACGCCATTGATCTCGTTTTCGACGGCGCCCGCAGAAAGGGCCAGCAAGGGCAGCGCCAGGATGGAACAGGCAATCAACGTTCGTCTGCTGATCCCGAGCATTGTTATTCTCCTTTACTCTTTTTCTCCTCCAGGCGGAGGGTTACCGTACTCGTCTGTCCGAATAATGAAACCCGCGCGACAAGCGTCCGATCGCTCACGGATACGATGTTTCCGTTCCGGATCGGGTCGCCCGCTTTCATGATGTACGAATACCCGTTGTTGTCCTCGAGCATGGCGAATTTCTCCATGCCGCCCGCGAGCACTCCGACGAGCTTCACGCCGTATATGTCGACGATGTCGAGCTCGCCCGACTCTTCAAACTCGCCGGCCATCAAGCTCTGGAATGGGTCTCTTTGATTGAAGGCCTGGTAGTAGTAAACCTTCTCCCGCAGCGTGATCCCATCTCCGGTCGCCTGGTCGAGCGCAATCGTGTCGGCCGGGGTCGCCACGGTCGGCTGCACCTTCGCGTCGGATTTCACCGGTGCCGTCCCTTGCGCCCTCGCGTCCACGAGCGCCGGGAAGAGGAAAAGGCCCGTGATGGTCAGTCCCCAGAGGACCTTCCACGCGGTCTCAGGAATTCTTGGCATTTGCCTTCTGCTGGGGCTTTTCGTTCGCCTTCTCATTGCTCGTCTCACCACCTTCCACTAGCGTGTAAGCCGTTAACGTCAATTCAGCCTCTACCGTATAGCTCCGTACCGCCCGATCCTTGCCGCTCGCTTGCTTGTCGTCCCCCGGTTTGACCATGAGGTTCGACACGTTCACGATGCGTTCGAGGTTGGCGACCTTGGAGAGGAATATGCCGAGCTGGTGATACTCGCCGCGAACCTTCACCTTGACCGGGTTCTCGGTGATGAATTCCTTCTGGATCGGATCCTGCGGCTCGAAGAGCAGGAAGTCGATGCCCGCCTGGCTCCCGATGCGCGTCACCTTCCGGAGAAGGTCGGCGACCTCCTTATCCTTGGGAAGGAGCCCCTGGGCGGCGATCCACTTGTCGTGGAGCCGGTTGTACTCCGCTTCGAGCTTCGCGAGATTGCCCACGGTCTTCCGCGCCTTCTCGAGCTCCGCGCTCATCTTCTCGTACTCGGACGAGAGCGACGATATCTTCGCGCGCATCGGATGGTGGAAGATGGGCAAGAACGACGTGAAGAAATACACGTATCCGATCATGATACAGAGTATTCCCACGATGATTCCCTTTTGCACCTGAGGATCTTTGAAATCCATAGTTTGGGCCCTCTCTTTGCGCTATTGCGGCACCACGTTAGCGACAAGCTTGAACTTCATCACTTCGCGTTAGTCGTTCTTTCCCTTTTCGGCGACCCTGAGATCGACCCGCGAGATCGTCGGCGACGTCTCGAGATTCGTCATCATGTCGGCGACCGTGTAGTTCGAGAATGCGACCCCGTCGATCGCGAAGGAATTCGGTGAAATCTCGGACACTCCCGTCAACCAGCAGTTCACGGGCAGATTGAAGCTCACGTCGTTGAGGAGCTTGACCCGGAAGTAGCGGCACCGATCGAGATCCGCGATGATCCCGAGCCTGCGGTCGACTTCCTCCCGCTCCTTCGTGATCTGCTTTATCTTCGCGAGCTGCGGGGCGAGCTTCTTCGATTCCTCGTTCGCGGCCGCTATCTTCGCCTCGAGCGCCTTGACCTTATGGGTTTGAACGATCCCCGTGAACAGCATCGCTCCCAGG
>JAPLKY010000365.1 GCA_026387805.1 Candidatus Krumholzibacteriia bacterium | reverse complement strand
CGAGGCTCATAACGATCGTCGAGGACGGGGGCGCCGGGGCGGAGACGGTCATGGACGGGGTATTCCCGATGACGAAGGGCGCGTACCGCGTCGGTTTCACCGGGCCTCCCGGCGCGGGCAAGAGCAGCCTCGTATACATTCTCGCGCGTCTCTTCCGGAGCAAGGGCCGGAAGCTCGGGATCATCGCCGTCGATCCGACGAGCCCGTTCAGCGGCGGCGCGCTCCTCGGGGACCGGATCCGCATGCAGAAGCTCTCCGACGATCCCGGGGTCTTCGTCCGGAGCCTCGCGAGCAGGGGAAGCCTCGGCGGGATATCGAACTGCACCGACGAGGTGGCCGATTTGCTCGACGCCTTCGGCAAGGATCTCGTGTTCATCGAAACGGTCGGCGTCGGCCAGTCGGAGCTGGAGATAGCGGAGAAGGCGCACACCGTCGTCGTCATTCTCGTGCCGGAATCGGGGGACGGGGTCCAGGCGATGAAGGCGGGGCTCATGGAGATCGGCGACATCTTTGTCATGAACAAGGCCGACCATCCCGACGCGATCGGCGCGGCGCGCGTGCTCGAGGATTCGCTGCGGATCAAGGATGTCGCTTCGGGATCGTGGATGCCGCCGGTCGTTCTCGCCTCGGCGCTCGAGGGGAAGGGGATCGACGAGATCGCGGAGCGGATCGAAGAGCATCGCCGCTACCTCGAGGGATGCGGCATGCTCGAGGCGAAGCGAAAACGCGTCCTGCATTCGCGCGTCCGCGACGCGTTGATGGATCGGATGGAGAAACGCATCTGGGACAATTCGAATATCAGGAGCATGATCGAGACGAAGATGGAGGAAGTGTACGCGGGGCGCGTGTCCCCGTCCCGGCTCGTCCGCGAGCTCGAGGAGCTTCTCGCCGAGAGGATGAGCATGCTGCCGGACGCGTCGCCGAAGAAAGGTAGCTGAGGTTCGCATGAAGAAGAAGAAGGCACCGGGGCTCGAAGAAACGAGGGCGCGCTGGGAGCGGGCCTTCACTGGAGAGCCGGTCCAGGAGATCGATTTCACGACGGTTTCGGCGGAGCCGGTGAAGCCGCTCTACGCGGAGGAGGACGTCGCCGGGCTCGATTACCTGGAAGATCTCGGATTCCCCGGCGAGTATCCCTTCACGCGGGGTGTCTACCCCACCATGTACCGGGGGCGGTTCTGGACGATGCGGCAATTTTCCGGCTTCGGAACCCCGCGCGATACGAACCGGCGCTACCATTATCTCCTCGAGCACGGCCAGACGGGCTTGAGCGTCGCATTCGACATGCCCACGATCATGGGCTACGACTCCGACCATCCGCGCGCCGAGGGGGAAGTCGGACGGTGCGGGGTCGCGATCGATTCGCTCCGCGACATAGAGATCCTGTTCGACGGGATCGATCCCTCGAAGATCACGACCTCGATGACGATCAACGCCCCCGCCTCGATACTCCTGGCCTTCTACCTGTGCGCGGGCGAGAAGAAGGGCGCGCGTTTCGACGAGATGGGGGGGACGATACAGAACGACATTCTCAAAGAGTACATCGCGCAGAAGTCGTGGATCTTCTCGCCGGAGCCGTCGATGCGGCTCATCACCGATATCCTCGCGTTCTGCGCAGACCACGTTCCGAAATGGAACACGATCAGCATCAGCGGCTATCATATCAGGGAAGCCGGCTCGACCGCCGTCCAGGAGCTCGCGTTCACCCTCGCGGACGGATTCGCCTACGTCGAGGCCGGCATTGCGGCGGGGCTCGACGTCGACGTATTCGCCCCCCGGCTCTCCTTCTTCTTCAACGCGCATCTGGATTTCTTCGAGGAGATCGCCAAGTACCGCGCGGCGCGGCGCATCTGGGCGAAGCGGATGCGCGGGAAATACGGGGCGAAGGATCCCCGCTCGTGGCTGTGCCGGTTCCATACGCAGACGGCGGGGTGTACGCTCACCGCGCAGCAGCCGGAGAACAACATCGTGCGCACGGCATTCCAGGCGCTCTCTGCCGTTCTCGGCGGAACGCAATCCCTCCACACGAATTCGATGGACGAAACGCTCGCGCTTCCCTCGGAGAAGGCCGTCCGCATCGCGCTGCGAACGCAGCAGCTCATCGCGCACGAAACGGGAGTGATCAATACGATCGATCCGCTCGCCGGGAGCTACTTCATCGAGGCGAAAACGCGCGAGATGGAGGACCTGGCGGAGGAGTACTTCAGGAAGGTCGACGAGCTCGGGGGCGTCGTCAAGGCTATCGAAGCGGGATTCTTCCAGCGGGAGATCGGGCGGTCCGCGTACGAATACCAGAAGGCGGTCGAACGCGAGAAGAAGATCGTCGTCGGCGTGAACCGGTTCCAGGTCGAGGGGGAGAAGATCGAGATCCCGATTCTCAGGATCGATCCGGAAGTCGAGATCGAGCAGCGAAACGCCGTGCGCAAGGTCCGCGCCGACCGCGACAACGACAAGGTTGCGCGCGAGCTCGCGCGGCTGGAGAAGGCGGCGCGGGGTGTGGACAATTTGATGCCCGTGATCATCGATTGCGCGCGCTGCTACGCCACGGAGGGAGAGATCATCGCCGCGCTCAAGGAAGTTTTCGGCGAATACCAGGAACCTCCCGTATTCTGATCGTTACACGTTGCATCGTTGACAGGGGGTGCTGCAATGGCACGAAAGATCAGGGTGCTCATCGCGAAGCCGGGGCTCGACGGCCATGACCGGGGCGCCAAGGTCGTGGCGAACGCGCTTAGGGACGCCGGCATGGAAGTGATCTACACCGGGCTTCACCAGACTCCCGAGATGATCGCGGAATCCGCCATCCAGGAGGACGTCGACGTCGTGGGCATGAGCATTCTCTCGGGCGCGCATATGACCATGTTCCCGCGGGTCATGGAGCTGCTCAAGCAGAAGGGCGCCGCGTGCATCAAGATCGTCGGGGGCGGAATCGTTCCCGAGGAGGACGTCGGCAAGCTCGAGGCGCTCGGGGTCGCGAAGGTGTTCGGTCCCGGGACCGACACGAGAAGCATCGTCGAATTCATCGAGAAGAGCTGTGCGCATACCGCGTGAAACGAACGGAAGGAGGAGCGATGTCCGAGGTTTATATCGCCGGTGCGGTGAGAACGCCTCTCGGCAAGTTTCTGGGTGGATTGTCGTCATTCCCCGCTCCGCGTCTGGGAGCAATGGTCGTCGCCGAATCGCTGAGGCGCTCCGGGGTGAGCCCGGACCTGGTTGAAGAGGTGATCATGGGGAACGTCATCACCGCGGGGCTCGGGCAGAATCCGGCCCGCCAGGCCTCGATTTACGGCGGTGTGACCGAAACGGCCGGGGCGCTCACCATCAACAAGGTCTGCGGTTCCGGTCTCAAGGCGGTCTCGCTCGGCACCCAGGCGATCATGCTGGGGGACGCCGACATCGTCGTCGCGGGCGGCATGGAGAACATGAGCGCCGCGCCGTACATCCTCCGGCAGGCGCGGACGGGCTACCGGCTCAACGACGGCGCGATCGTCGACACGATGGTGTTCGACGGACTCTGGGATATCTACAACAATTTCCATATGGGGAACACGGCGGAGCTCGTATCCGAGACGTACAAGGTGTCGCGCGAGGAGATGGACGAATACGCGGTCGCGAGCCACCGCAAGGCGGTCGCGGCTCATGAAAAGGGCAGATTCAAGGAAGAGATGATGACGGTCGAGATACCCCAGAAGAAGGGGGATCCGGTGCGCATCGACCGCGACGAGGGGCCCCGCGCGGACTCGAGCATCGAGGGCATGGCGAAGCTGAAGCCCGTGTTCAAGGCGGGCGGCACGATCACGGCCGCGAATGCCTCCCAGATCTCGGACGGCGCCGCGGCGATGGTGCTCCTCTCGGAGAAGAAGATAAAGGAGCTCAAGGTAAAGCCGGTCGCGCGCGTAACCGGCTACGCGACGGGCGGCATGAAGCCCGAGTGGGTCATGATGGCGCCGACCGTCGCCATTCCGAAGCTTCTCAAGAAGGTTGACCTCACCATAGACGACTTCGACGCGATCGAGCTCAACGAGGCTTTTGCGGTGCAGCCGTGCGCGGTCATGAAAGTGCTCAAGATGAATCCGGCGAAGGTCAACATAAACGGCGGCGCGGTCGCGCTCGGCCACCCGATCGGCTGTTCCGGCGCGCGCCTGCTCGTGACGCTGATTCACGTTCTGAAACAGACGGGAGGGAAGCGCGGGCTCGCCTCGCTCTGTCTCGGCGGCGGGAACGCGGTTGCACTCTCGATCGAGATGCTGTAAGGGAGGACGGAATATGGAAGTGAAGAGGATCGCCGTCATCGGCGCGGGTACGATGGGAAACGGCATCGCGCAGGTATTCGCGCACCGGGGGTACCCCGTCGTCATGATCGACATAAAGGACTCGTTCGTGGAGCGGGGAATCGCCGCCATCGAGAAAAGCCTCTCTCGGCTCGTCAAGAAAGAGGCGATCAGCGAGGCGGTGAAAGCGGAAGTGCTCGGACGCATCAAGGGTTCGACGAGCATCAAGGACGCATCCTCCGCCGACCTCGTCATCGAGGCGGTTCTCGAGGACTTCGCGATGAAGACGAAGGTGTTCAAGGAGCTCGACGGGCTCCTCGGAAAGGACGCGATCCTCTCGACGAACACCTCCTCGATCTCGATCACGGCGCTCGCGGCCCAGACGTCCCGCCCCGACAGGTTCATCGGGATGCATTTCATGAATCCGGTGCCGGTCATGAAGCTCGTCGAGGTCATCAGGGGGCTTGCGACGAGCGACGAAACGATCGCCGCGATCGTCGATCTGAGCAAGAAGCTCGACAAGGTTCCGGTCGAGGTCAACGACTACCCCGGATTCGTCTCCAACCGAGTTCTTCTTCCAATGATCAACGAGGCTGTCTATTGCCTCATGGAAGGGGTCGCGTCGGCCGAGGCGATCGATGACGTGATGAAGCTCGGGATGAACCATCCGCTCGGGCCGCTCGCGCTCGCGGATCTCATCGGCCTCGACATCTGTCTCAATATTCTCAACGTGCTCTACTGCGGGCTCGGGGATCCGAAGTACCGCGCGTGTCCCCTTCTCAAGAAGATGGTGGACGCCGGGTACCTCGGGCGAAAGACGGGCCGCGGATTCTACACATACGAGAAGTGACGGGGGCGGGGCGTGTTCGGATTCACGAGGAAGTTGCACAGACAACCGGGGCTGGCCCCCGGCACCCTCGTCCACATCGGCGAGAAGAAGGTCGAGGATGTCCGGATCACCGTCATGGATTTCGACGGCGAGGGTTTCCGCGAGAAGATCGTCGAGAGCGTCGATGAGTGCTTCGCGTACCGGGACAAGCCGACCACCACGTGGATCAACGTGGACGGCGTCCACGACGTACGCGTAGTCGAGAAGCTCGGCGCCTGCTATGGCATCCACCCGATTGTTCTCGAGGACGTCGTCAATACCGTGCAGCGACCGAAGATGCTCGATTTCGGCGATTATATTTTCCTCTCGCTCAAGATGCTCTACTTCGAGGGATCGAGGGATCGGGTGAAGGTCGAGCAGGTGAGCCTCATTCTCGGCCTGAACTTCGTCATCTCGTTCCAGGAGGACGTCGGGGACGTGTTCGATCCGGTGCGGGACCGGATCCGCAAGGGAACCGGAAAGTTACGGCGGGCGGGGGCCGATTTTCTCGCTTACTCGCTCATCGACTCGATCGTCGACGGATACTTTACGGTTTTCGAATGGCTCGGCGAGCGGATCGAGGAGATTCAGGAACGGCTCATAGTCGATCCGACCGCCGAGAACCTGCAGACGATTCATCATCTCAAGAGCGAGATGATCGAGCTCCGCAAGGCGGTCTGGCCGCTCCGCGAGGTGATCGCGAACCTCGAGCGCGTCGAATCGCCCCTCGTGCGCAAGGACACGCTCATCTTCCTCAGGAATGTCTACGGGCACACGATCGAGATCATCGAGACGATCGAGTCGTTCCGCGACCTCATGGCGGGCATGATCGACATCTATCTCTCGAGCCTGAGCATGAAGCTGAACGAGGTCATGAAGGTGCTGACGATCATCGCGACGATCTTCATCCCGCTCACCTTCGTCGTCGGCATCTACGGCATGAACTTCGATTACATGCCGGAATGTAGATGGCATTTCGGATACCCGATGGTCATGCTCGTGGTCCTCACGGTGGGCGTATCGATGCTCGTGTACTTCCGCAAGAAGAAATGGTTGTAACCGGTTCCCCCGATGCCGACGCCGCTCGAATACCCGAAGCTGAGAACCGATCTCGTCGTCGGCGAGATGACGCAGAAGGGGGAACGGGTCTACGTCGTCAAGGATCCCGTGACGAGACGGATCTTCCGCTTCGGAGAGACGGAGTACTTCATCGCCCGGGCTCTCGACGGCGCGATCGCGCCGGATGAGATTCTCAGTCGCTTCCGCGCCGCCTTCGGAGTCGCCCTTCCTTCGGAGAAGCTCGATGCCTTCGTCGGACGCCTCGACCGATTGGGGCTCCTCGATCGGGGCCTGTCCGCGAAGGAGATCGTCCGCTCGCAGCGCGAGACGGGGGAGCGGGGCGCCGGGAGAGGGCTCTACATCAAGCTCAAAACGATCAACCCGGATGCCTTCTTTTCGTTTCTGGCCCCCCGGATCGGATTCTTCTTCACACGATACTTCGTGCTCATCACGATTCTCCTTTCGATCGCGGCTCTCGGCATCACCGTTGCCGACTGGCGCGACTACGCCGAACAGGCCCAGCGGCTCCTGCGCCTCGGGACGATACCGGCGCTTCTCATCGCCGTTATCGCGGTCATCGCCCTGCACGAGTTCGCCCATGGACTGACGTGCGCGCATTACGGCGGGCACGTTTACGAAATGGGCTTTCTCCTCATGTATCTGCTCCCCGCCTTCTACTGCAACGTGAGCGACGCCTGGCTCTTTGAGGACAAGAGGAAGAGGCTGTGGGTCTCTTTCGCGGGAGTGTTTTTGCAGATATTCATATGGGGGGCCGCCGCGGTCGTCTGGCGGATCGTCGATCCGGAGACGCCACTGCTGGCTCGAGATGCCGAATCTCCGCAAGAAGGCATTCGCGTATCTTCTTTCGAGGGCGATCGCATGGCGGCACGGAGGCATCGAAGGCGCGGCTGAGCCGGCCGATTCCGAAAAACGGATCTACCGGTGGTATGGTCTCGCCGCCGTGGTCTATTCGTTCGCGCTCATCGTTTTCATCGTGCTCAAGGCCGCGGGATTCGTTGTGTCGCGCTTTCATGGAGCGGGACTCCTCGTCCTCGCCGCCGCGCTCATCCTCCTCTTTACAGGGACTCTCGAAAGGTGGACAATGGGGATCCGCGGGGCATTCGGGGAACGAAAGGGGCCCGGCATGAAGCGGAAACGATTGATTATTGGTCTCGGGATCGCGGCCGTCTGCATCCTCGCCCTGGTACTCGTACGGTGGGATCTGAGGATCACGGGGCGGTTCATCCTGTTGCCCGACGCGCGCGCGACGATCCGCGCCGAGGTCGACGGGATACTCTCCGAGATCTGCGTCGACGAAGGAGACACCGTTCGCGCGGGGCAGACGATCGCTCGCGTCGACGATGGCGAGTACCGCGCGCGATTCGAAGAGACCGAGGCGGAGATGGCGAAGGGGGAGGCGCGGCTCGCGCTCCTGAGGAAGGGGCCTCTCGAAATCGAAGTGGATCGATCGAGGAAGCTCGTCGACCGTTCGAGGATGCAGGTCTCGTACGCCGAAAAGGAATTCGAGCGCGTGGGGGAGCTGTACCGGAAGAACCTCGTATCGCCGAACGAATACGAGAAAGCCCAGCAGGAGCTGAGCCTGAGCCGAAAGGATCTCGAGCGTTCGGAGGGCGATCTGCGCGTCCTCGCCGCGGGAAATCGACCGGAGTCGATACGGGAAGCCGAAGCGGAAGTGGATCGTCTGAGGGCCTCTCTCGGATTTCTCTCGCAGCAGATCGGGCGCACGGAGATCAGGAGTCCTCTCGCGGGGGTCGTATCGACTCACCGGCTGAAGGATCGGCTCAAGGAGTATCTCGAGATCGGGGATGAAATCTGCGAGATCGTCAGCTGCGGAAGGATGCTCCTCGAGATGCCGGTCTCCGAGAAGGACATCGTCGACGTCCGCGAGGGGATGGCGGTGAAGCTCAAGGCTCGCTCGCTCCCCGCCTCTTCGTTCGCCGGGCGGGTCGTCTCGGTGCCCCCGGTTGCGATCGATCGACTGAACCGCACGGTTCTCATCGTCACGGCGGAGGTGGATAATGCGCGGCATCTCCTCAAGCCGGGCATGACGGGCGCCGCGAGAATCTACTGCGGGAAGCACCGGCTCATCGATCTCCTCACGCGAAAGATCATCAGATTCGTCCGGGTGGAATTCTGGTGGTGGTGACGTGAGGGTCCTCCTCATCTCGTCCAACAGCCTGAAACCTTCGCCGCAGCTGCCGTGGGTGCCCGTCGAACCGCTGGGACCGGCATACGTGGCGGCGGGTCTCCGCGCCGCGGGGAGGGACGTCGAGTTCCTCGACCTCTGCTTCGTCGAAGATCGAAGGGCGGCCGTGCGGGAGGCGATCGCGCGATCGCGGCCCGACGTCGTTGGAATCTCGCTCCGCAACGTCGACCTCATGGCGTACTTCAACCCCCTCTCCTTCGTCGGGGAGCTCGAGGATATCGTCGACGAATGCCGGCGGCGCTCGGCGGCGCCCGTTATCCTCGGGGGCTCGGGATTCAGCGTGATGCCCGGCGAACTTCTCCGGTTCACCGGGGCGGACGCCGGAATCGCCGGCGAGGGGGAGTGGAGCTTTCCGCGGCTCCTCGACCGGATCGAACGCGGGGAGGGATACGCGGATGTCCCGGGGGTCGTGCTCCCGAGCGCGGGTGAGAGGGGATTCGAGATGGCGGGCGCCGCGTTCGAGTCCCTCGATCGCGGTATGCGCCCCGCGCGCGATCTCGTCGACGGGGCGCGTTATCGGGCCGCGGGAGGAAGCGCGAGCATTCAGACGAAGCGCGGCTGTCCCTTCGGGTGCATCTACTGCACCTATCCGATCGTGGAAGGCGCCGCCGTGCGCTGCAGGCCGCCCGGCGAGGTCGCCGAGGAGTTCCGGGAGCTCTTCGACCGGCACGGCGTCCGCAATGCGTACGTCGTCGACAACCAGTTCAACTACCCTCCGTCCCATGCGGCGGAGGTCTGCGAAAGGCTCATCGCAAAGCGGGACGAGTGCA
>JAPLKY010000363.1 GCA_026387805.1 Candidatus Krumholzibacteriia bacterium | reverse complement strand
CGTGCCGATTAAGCCAGCTCTCGCATCTCTCCGTTTGTCGCTATCCCGAGCGCACACCCTCGAAAAATCTCTGCAGAAGCGAAAGGCTCTCCATCTTCCGCACCCCTCCCGTCACCTCGATGCGGTGGTTGAAGAGCTCCGCCTCGTGAAAGTTGTCGATCGATCCGCACGCGCCGCTCCGCGGCTGCATCGCGCCGAACACGACGCGGCCCACGCGGGAAAGATAGAAGGCCCCCATGCACATGTGGCACGGTTCGACGGTGACGTAAACGGTACAGCCGTCGAGGCGCCAATCGTGGAGAACCCGGGACGCGGCGTCGATCGCCAGGATCTCGGCATGCGCCGTGGCGCGCCCTCTCGCCTCCACCTTGTTGTATCCCCGGGCGATGACCCTATCGTCCTTCACGACGACGGCGCCGATGGGAACCTCGTCCCTCCGAAAGGCCTTCTCGGCCTCCGCGAGCGCCTCCCCCATCCACCGCTCGTCGTCCATCACCGCGTCGCGACGCGGGGCGGAAGAGCTCCCACGATCGACTGGAGCACGAGCATCGCGACGTCCTCGAAGGGAGGAGCGCCGTACTGGTCGCGTCCCGTTCCCGTGACGCCGCCGACGCGCCGGTCGATGCCGCCGGTCGAAACCACGCTCCGGCCCTCGCTCCGCACCGCTTCCTTGTAATTCTCGTCGCTCCCTTCCCAGACGATCTTGCCCGAGTCCATGTCGATGAGCGTGAGCATCGCGCCCACCTGCGTGGCGGAAACGGTCGCGCCCTCTCGATAATCGGCCTCGTCCTTGTGCCAGAGGTACACGTGAGGAACGAGAACCATCTCGATATTCAGGTTGAGCTTGAGCTCCCGCAGGAATTCCTTATCGACCTCGT
This sequence comes from Candidatus Krumholzibacteriia bacterium, assembly GCA_026387805.1. Taxonomy (GTDB): domain Bacteria; phylum Krumholzibacteriota; class Krumholzibacteriia; order Krumholzibacteriales; family Krumholzibacteriaceae; genus SSS58A. Next base: position 1,699 of record JAPLKY010000363.1, on the reverse strand, counting down.
GTTTCGTCGCCCACAGATCTTTAAAGGCGGCATATCGTTCTCCGAGCTTTCCCCGCATGACGGCGCCCTGGAACTGCTCCGATGATATGAGCTTATAGTCCGTGCGCTCGCTCAGGAGCTCGGCGAGAATCCTGTTCATGATGCGCTCCGCCTGCCGCTGGGGATCCTCCGCCTCAATGACAGAGCTGATGAAGGGAGCGACGAGAATTCCGCTCACGGCGTTCGGATCGAACGCCGGATCGCTCTTGACCATTGAGGGATGCGGAGGCTTGCATCCCGCGAGCAGAACGAGCATAACCGCCGAAAAGACCATGAGTTTCTTCATATCGCCATCCCTTGAAAAACGCCCGCGGATACTCGCATGACCATAGGGGGGCATGTGAAGATATAATCATGCGCCCCCTGCATTGTCAATATTGAAAGGGATAGAGAGACTCCCCGATCGCAGGCTCGAAGGCCCGCGCCATCGGGGAGTCTCTTTTTGGAACCGGCGGCCTCGGTGCAGTCTCGAGCCGTTTCCCGCGGCCTACCAGACATTGACCGAGATATCGGCAGAGGGATCCATCTCGGTCCAGGCGACCTTTTCGACCTGGCCCGTCGTCGGGAAGGCCGGCGGCGGATTATCCATCAGACGCGGATCGTACGAGTATGCCTTTTCGTATCCGGTTACGATCGCGCCCGTCGAGCCGTTGAACGTGCCCACCGCGCCCCTCTGCTTCTGGATGATGCCTCCATAGACGATGAGCTTGCCTCTCGGGGAACCCGAGGCATAGCTCTCGACCCCCCACGACGTGTTGAGCGCCATGATGGCGGCCATGACCGTTTCATCGGCCGTATCCTTGTTGGCCGTCGTGTTCATCATTGTTACGTTCGCATCGGATACAAGGCCGAGGAGATCGCTCGAGGTCGGATCGATTCTCGGATCGGTGTTGTAAACGACGTTGTCCATGATCCTGATGTCCCCGCTGCACCCGACGGTCACCTGTCCCTTGATCTTCCCTTCCACTTGCGCGACGCCCTGCACGTAGATGACGCCGTTCGAGGGATATGCCATCGTGTTGTAGGCGCCGCCGTTAATCGACACCGACAGGGACCGGTTTCCCGCACCGTCCACGAGGAATTTGATATAGACCGGATTCCCGGTGAGCTTCAAACCTCCCGATTCGTTCGCCTTGTTGAGGATCATCGACGTATTCGTCGGGAGCGGTATGCGCGACGCGTTGAGCGTGAGCCCGCCCTCGAACAACGGATTGTCGTTCGGCGGCCCGCCGTTGTAGTAATCGATCGTCGCCGCGTTGCTCGAGGCCTCTTCGTGGAATTTCGGATCTCCGTGGATATGCATCTGGTCGTTCGTATGCATAGGACCGAAGAACTCGTCCTTGCCGATGAACCAGATCGTCGTTCCCCCCACCGGATCCTTCTCGAGGTCCGAGAAGTAGGCGTATCTCGAGAAATTCTGCTGCCCGACCTTGACCTGGAGGCATTTCGTCATTCCGCTCCCGTTCAGGGTCGCCCGCACCGTCACCGCGACGAACCGGGTGGGACTGCCCGTATTGGAGTCGAGCGGATCGAGGTAGGTGGTCACCGTTCCCTCGCCGTAGAGCGATACGTCATCGAGGAGGAGATACGGCTGATCCTTCATGGCGCCCGTCCCGCGGAACGGGGTCGCGAGCTGCGACAGGTAATTGATGCTCTTCTC
>JAPLKY010000265.1 GCA_026387805.1 Candidatus Krumholzibacteriia bacterium | reverse complement strand
CGTCGCTCGCGATTTCGGAAACAAGGAGCGCGGCGAGCTGCTCCCGATCATATACGATTCGATTGTTGACGGCAACGTCGGCGAGCCCCGCCTTGCGGAGCCCGTCGAGATACTCTGCCTCGGGTATCGCTCCCGTGATGCAGGCCGAGTACAGCGCCCCGAGCTCGACGACCCAGCCCGGGAGCCTCTCCGTGACGATATCCGAGATGGAAAACCGACCGCCCGGCTTGAGAACGCGGGCGATCTCGCCGAACACCTTCTCTTTCTCGGGAGAGAGATTGATCACGCAATTCGAGATGACGAGATCGACGGAGCCGGATTCGACGGGCAGTTCCTCGATGAGCCCCTCCCGCACCTCGACGTTCGAGAGCCCCGCCGCGGCGGCGTTCTCGCGCGCTCGCTCGATCATCGCCGGAGTCATGTCGACGCCGATCACCCTCCCCTTGGGGCCGGCGATCTTCGCGGCGAGCAGAAGATCGATACCTGCGCCCGAGCCGAGATCGAGCACCGTGTCCCCCTCGCGGATCGCGGCGAGAGCGACGGGATTGCCGCAGCCGAAGGAATTCGCGACCGCATCGGCGGGGAGCGCCGAAATTTCGTCGCGGCTGTATCCGGCGAGCTTCGCCACGACGCCAGTCGAGGCCGGAGCGCCGCAGCAGCTGCACCCGCTTCCCGGCGAAGGGGGCTTCTCCACGGCGCGGGCATAGGTTTTCGAAACATCCTGCCGTATTTTGTCCGCTCTTTTCATCGCGATACCTCCATGCGTGATTTCCTCAGGTTCTCATCCAGCGCCCTCGGGCTCAGCCAAGGATGTCCTTCATCATCGGGCCGAGCATCGTCCTCACGCCTTCGGCCAATCCCTCGGTCTTGATGAGACTGATGCAGCACACGTCCTCCCCGGATCCGTGCATGATGAGGGCGAGCTTGTCTCCCGCCTTAATTCCGGCCTTTTCCCGGATCTCCTTCGGAAGCACGAGCTGGCCGCGCTCGTCGACCGAGACGACCGCTTCGATCTTGCAGCAGCTCATCCCCCCCATCATTCCCCCCCGCTTCATTCCTTCCGGCCCGCAGCATTTCGATTTCTCCCGCTCTTTCTTTTCCGTCATCACGCTTCCTCCTTCGCGTCGCGTACAGCAATTGCAGCACATACTTATTATTCAGAATATGCTGATAATGCTGATATGTCAAGAATAAAAAATGCTCCCCGAGGGGGGAGCATAGCTTCATCGGTTATCGCTCATGCGCGCCGCCGCGGTTCACCCGGCCGCGGTACACCCGATCGATATCGGCGCGCGCCGGGCCATCACTTCATCTTCGGCAGTTGGACGAGTCCCTTCTTCTGAAGCAGATGGAACTTCGCGCGCGATTCCGCGATCATCTTCTCGGCCTTGTTGTAGAGCTGGTCCCAGGACAGGTTCAGGCGAGCCACGCCCTGCTCGACCGCCTTGCGGCCGACCGCGGCCGCTTCCCGCGGGTACACCTCGACCTCATCCATCGTCGGGATGAGGTAATCCTCGCGGAGCCCCTTGTCCTCGGCGACGCGGGCGAGCTCGCGCGCGGCCGCGATGCACATCTCGTCCGTGATCGTTTTCGCCATCACGTCGAGGGTGCCGCGGAAGATGCCCGGGAAACCGAGCGAGTTGTTGACCTGATTCGGAAAATCGCTCCGGCCCGTGGCGACGACGCGGGCGCCGGCCGCCTTCGCGTCCCACGGCCATATCTCGGGGATCGGATTCGCGCAGCAGAATACGACGGCGTCCTTAGCCATCCGCGAGATCCATTCCTTCTTGATCGTATCGGGTCCGTTCTTCGAGAGCGCGATGAGGACGTCGGCTCCCTCCATTGCGCGCGGGACATCCCCCGTTCTCCCCTCGCCGTTCGTCTTCTGCGCTATCTCCCATTTCTCTTTCCAATCCTGCTTGAGCTCTTCCTCGCGCCCCAGGTGCAGGATGCCCTTCGAGTCGCACATGATGATGTTCTTCGGCGCGACGCCGGCGACCATGATCATGCGGGCGATGCAAATGTTCGCGGCGCCCGCGCCCACCATCGTGACCTTGACCTTCGCCATGTCCTTCCCGACGATCTTGACCGCGTTGATGAGACCGGCGACGGTGACCGCCGCGGTGCCCTGCTGGTCGTCATGCCACACGGGGATATGGCATTCCCTGCGGAGCGTGTCGAGAACGCGGAAGCACTTCGGCTGCGCGATATCCTCGAGGTTGATGCCGCCGAACGACGGCTGGAGCAGCTTCACGAACTCGATGAGCTTGTCGGGATCCTTCGTATCGACGCAGATCGGGAAGGCATCCACGCCGCCGAGATACTTGAAGAGCATCCCCTTGCCTTCCATGACCGGGAGCCCCGCCTCGGGGCCGATGTCGCCGAGCCCGAGAACGCGCGTCCCGTCGGAGACGACCGCGACGAAATTCCCCTTGTTCGTGTGCTCGAAAACCTTCTCGGGATTGTCGCGGATGTCGAGGCACGGCTTCGCGACGCCCGGGGTGTACCAGATGGCGAAATCGTCGAAGCTCCGGATGCAGGCCTTCGGCATGATCTCGATCTTCCCCTTGTAGAAGGGATGCATGATCATCGCGTCGATACCGGGCTGCTTCGCCTTCGCGAGGAGCTCCTCCGTCGTGAGCGGCTTCAGGACGACGGGTTTCTTCGGAGCCGGTTTCTTCGGAGCCGTCTTCTTCGGCGCCGGTTTCCGGAGCGCGGCTCTGCGTGCCGCGGGCTTCTTCGCGGCCGCTTTCTTTGCGGGCTTCGGCGCATACCTTGCGCTCTTCGCCTTCTTCGCGCTCTTCGCTTTCCTCGCGCTCATCGAATACCTCCTCTGGAAATGAATTGAATTCGGTTCGTAGATGACCGTCTATCGAGCCAGCACTTCCGCGCCGGCCTTGAGGCCTTCGTCGAAGGCCTTCATGTTCAGCTCTTCGGTCCCTTTGGGGACTCGCGCCAGAATGGCCTTCCGCACGGCGTCTTCCGAGGCGACGCCCGATATCTTCGTGAGAATGCCCAGCGCGACGATGTTCGTCACGACGGCCTTGCCGATCTTCTTCACGGCGATCTCGGTGATCGGGGCCTGGTAGAGCTTGTAGTTCCCCTTCGGCAGATCCTTCACGAGCCCCGAATCGACGATGAGCGTGCCGCCCGCCTTGAGATCCTTGCTGTACTTCGTGCAGGACACCTGCGTGAGAGCCAGGAGCAGGTCGAGGTCCAGAACCTTCGGATAATCGATCTCGCCGTCGGCGATGACAACCTCCGCCTTGCTCGCGCCGCCGCGGGCCTCGGGCCCGTAGCTCTGGGTCTGCACCGCGTTGCGGCCGTCATAGATGACGACCGCCTCGGCGAGGATCTTTCCCGCCAGGATGAGCCCCTGGCCGCCGGAACCGCTCAGACGCATTTCGTATCGATCCATTACCGCTCCCGTTCTGCCGCCCGCGATCTATTCCTTGGTTTGCTTTTCGGCCTTCAATCGAGCGATGAGCTTATCGTACTCGGCCGTGAACTCCGGCTTCTCGACGTCCCAGAGAACGCCCGAGGCGATCTTGCCCGCCTTCTCGTCCTCGGCCATCTTATCGAGCTTGTCCTTCAGAACGACGTTGTCCTTGAGCCAGTTCATCATGTCGACGGGGGTCGCCTGCTTGTTCCGCCGCCCGTACGCGGTCGGGCATGGGGTGAGAATCTCCACGACGGAGAATCCCTTCTTCTGGAGCGCGGAGGCGATGAGCTTGTCGAGCTGCTGGACGTGATAGACGTCCCCGAGCGCGACGAAAGAGGCGCCCGCCGCCTGGGCGAGCCCCGAT
>JAPLKY010000072.1 GCA_026387805.1 Candidatus Krumholzibacteriia bacterium | reverse complement strand
AAGGTTCGGGGACTGGAAGTGAGAAAAATAGTACGGGGGTAACCTCAACCTCCTTCCGCACTGTTGAGTGTTGGAGATACCATCACTTACTCGACAAGCATTATTCTATCATACTCCGGCGGGCTATGTCAACTATAAATGCGGAGATTACGGGGCCTGAGCCGTGGCAAACGGCCGAGGCGGGCGAATGACCAGAAAAACGTCGTATCCTATTATAAATACATACAATAGACCGATCGGGCGCACCGATCGTCAACGGGCCTCCCGGCGCTCCTTCCGGCCGCGTACGGTCAGCCTGTCGAGATACGTATAAGCGATCGGAATTATGAACAGCGTCAGCACCGCCGAAACGAGGACCCCCCCGATCTGGACAACTGCCATGGGCGTGCGGAGCTCGGAGCCTTCCGAACCCCCGAATATCTGGGGAATCATTCCCACGACGATCGCGAGATTCGCCATGACGATCGGGCGAAGGCGCGTCGAGCACGCCTCGAGGAGCGCTTCCCTGATCTTCATTCCCTGATTCCGCAGCTGCGACGTGTAGTCGAGCATGAGAATGGCGTTGTTCACGACGATGCCCGTGAGCATGACTACCGACATGAGCGAGAAGATGCTCAACGTCGTGCCAGAGAGGAACAGCGCCATGGCGACGCCGATGAGCGCGAGGGGAAGGGTGAGCATGATCGTTATCGGATGCACGAAGCTCTCCATCATCGCCGCCATCACGACGTACAGAAGCACGATCGCGAGAATGAGCGCCGTGAACATCGAAGCGAACGATTCGTCCTGCATCTCGGCCGAACCGCTGTACTTGACCCTGACGCCCTGCGGCAGATCCATCTTCGCGAGCTCCCGATCGAACTCCTTGCGGGCCTCGCTCAGCGAGCCGGTCGCGATGTTCGCCGTTACCTCGATCATGCGCTGCTTGTCCTTCCGCATGATCCGCGATTCGCCGAAACGCGTGGTCACCTCGCCGACGTCGGAGAGAGGCACGGCCGATCCCGTGCCGGACCGAAGCGGCATATCTTTAATGAAGGACGGATCCCTGCGGTCGGCCTCGGCGTATTTCACCTTGACGTCGTATTCCTCTCCCTTCTCCCGGTAGACGCCCGCCTTGACCCCCTCGTATGCCGCCCGCATGAGGCTCCCGATCGCGGCCGCGTCCAACCCCTGGTCGGCGGCCTGATGCCGCCTCGGCATGACCGCGATTTCCGGTTTGCCGGCTTTCTGGCTCGTCTGGATCTCGACGAGACCCGGGACCCGACGGAATATCTGATGGACCGAATCGGCCACCGTCTCGAGCGCCCCCTGGTTCGACGAGAGCACGTCGACGATGAGATCGGCCTCCGCCCCGCCCGTGGCGCCCCCCTCGGAGGAGAGCATGATCTCCGCGTCCGGAATGCCGGCGAGCTCGGGCCGGAGCACGTTGATGAATTGGGTCACGCCGAGCTTCCGCTTCGACCGGTCGACGAGCTTCGCCACGATTTCGGCGTCCTCGACGCTGCGCTGCGAGCCCCCGACCTTGACGAGGACCCCTTCCACCTCGGGGTGCATCCGGAGGATATCGGCGACGCGGGCGGAGACCTCCTGCGCGCGTCCGAGGCTGGTTCCCGGAGGAAGGTTCATCGTCACGATCACGACGCCCTGATCGACGCGAGGTATGAACTCGCCGCCGACGAAGCGGAACAAGAAGAGCGAGCCGAGGAATATCGCGAGCGTCATCAGAATCCAGCGTTTGCGGCGCTCGAGCATTCGAGCGAGAACGTTGCGATAGGCGCCGGAGAGATCATCGTAGAACTTGTCCCATTTCTTTTCGATCCAGACCCCCCACCCCGTCGCGCGCGCGTCGCGGTCGGCCGCCTGCGGCTTGATGAACCGGGCCGCGAGCATCGGCACGATCGTGTAGCTCACGACGATCGAGAAGATCGTCGCGAACACGACGGTGAGGCCGAACTGGAGGAAGAAGCGTCCGATGATGCCGCTCATGAACGCGATCGGGGTGAAGACGACGATGTTCGTGAGCGTGGAGGCGGCGACGGCCACGGCGACCTCGGCCGTTCCCTTGACGGCCGCCTCCTCGGGATCCATCCCGAGATGCACGAGCCGGCTGATGTTCTCGATGATGACGATCGAGTTCGTGACGAGCGTTCCAATCGAGATGCCGAGCGCGAGCAGCGACATCACGTTGAGCGTGAAGTGCGACTGCTCCATGAGGAGAAAGGTCGCGATGACCGATATGGGCATCGAGAGGGCGGCGACGACCGTCTGCTGCCAGTTATGGAGGAAGAGGAGGAGGAGCAGCGCCGTGAGCAGGATACCGATCATGACGTTCGAGAGCACGTCGGTCACCGCGGCCCGCACGAAAGGCGCCGTATCGTTCGTGATCGTGATCGTGATGTCCTTGTCGAGCGTCCTCTTGAGCTCGTCGAGCGCCTTGTAGACGCCGGCGGCGACGAGGACCGTATTGCCGTCGGAGCGCTTGTTGACGGAGAGCCCGATGACCGGCTCCCCGTTGTACGTCGAGGCTTCCCTGAGCTCCTCGGTGCCGTCGACGATTCTCGCCACTTCCGAGAGGGGGATCGTGCCTCCCTTGCGCAGCGGCAGGCGGAGGTCGCCGAGCTCCCGCGGCTCGGCGATCTCCCCCGTCATACGGAGCGTGATCTCCTTCGTCCCCCGGGTGATGTGGCCGGCGGGAACGTTCAGGTTATTCGCCGCGATGACCCCCATCACCTCCGTGAGACTCAGGCCGTACGCGCGGAGCTTCTGCGGGAATATCTCGACGCGGATCTCGCGCTGGCGCTTCCCCGTGATGTCGACGGAGGCGACGCCGCTGATGCGGCTCAGGCGGTCCTTGACGACCTTGTCCGCGACGCCGTAGATCTCCTCGAGGGGCCGGGGCGCCGCAATGGCGAGCTCCATCACCGGGAACGCGGTGAAGTCGAACTTGCTGATGACCGACTTCTCGGCGTTCTCGGGGAGGTTCGACTGGATCGCGTCGACCTTGTCCTTCACGTCGATCGCGTCGAGATCGACGTCGGTTTCGAGTTGGAACTCGATGAATACCTGCGAGACGTTCTCCTGGGAGTACGACGTGAGGTTCTTCACGTTGGCGATCGTCGAGACGGCGTCCTCGACCTTCTTCGTGATCTGGCTCTCCACTTCGCCCGGCGACGCGCCGGGATACACGGTCGTTACGATGACGAACGGGAACTCCACGTTGGGCATGAGCTCGATGACCATCCGCCCGTAGGAATAGAGGCCGAGCACCACAAAGGCGACGACGATCATCGTCGTGAGAACGGGACGCTTGACGAATATCCGGATGATGTTCATCGCGCCGGAGCCTCCCCCCCGCGGACGATCTTCACGCGGTCGCCGTCCTCGAGCAGCGTCTGCCCGAACCGCACGACGCGGTCGCCCTCCGCGAGCCCGGAAAGGATCTCGACCTCGTCGGGGGTCCTGAGACCCATCGTAACGACGCGCTGCCTCGCGACGAGAGTATCGCCTTTCGCCGCTTCGACCGCGAACATGATCGTCGCGCCGCTCCGTTCGACGAGACATTCGACCGGAACCCTGATGACGCCCATCCGCTCGCCCGACAGCACCTTGAACGAGACGACCGAGCCGGGGATGAGCCTTCCCGCCTTGTTCGGAAACAGCGCCTCCCCCTTCACGAGGTGGCTCTCCGGATCGGCCGAAAGATCGATCCTGCTCAGCGCGCCGGTTCCCGAATCGCCGCCGGCTCCCGAGCTCCAGAGGGCCTTCTGCCCCGCCTTCAGGTCGACCGCCTGACCGCTCCCCGCTTCGAAGCTCACCTTGACCGAGTCGGTGCGGGCAATCCACATGAGGGGAGCGTAGGCGTTCGCCATCTCGCCTTCCTTGACGAGCACGCTCGTGACGACTCCGGCATGAGTCGCGACGAGGTTCGTGCCCTCGCGCGCGTTTGCGAGGTCCCCCTTCGCGACCGCGAGCGCGAGCTCCGCCTTGTCGAGAGCCTGCTTCGAAACGGCCCCTTCCTTATAAAGAGCGCGCATCCGCTCGGCGTCGGCCCGCGCGTCCTCGTAGAGCGCGAGGGAGCGGTTATACGACAGAAGCATCGGATTCGGGGCGCCCTTCTCGAGGCGGATGAGGACGTCTCCGGCCTTCACCCGGTCCCCCTCCTTTTTCGCGACGCCCGTGACCGCGATCGAGTTCGTCGATATCACCGGGTACTGGAACGATCCCTCGACCGTGCCCGAGAGGCTCATCCACGTTTCGAGGTTCCCCCGCGAGACCTTCGTGACCTCCACCGGCTTTCCCTCTGTCTGCTGGATCGAGCTGATGCTCGCGTAGCTTTCCTTCGAGCTCACCCTCCAGATCCGGAACGCGAACAGCGCGACGACGAGTCCGACGGAAATCCAGAGAATCATGCGGCCGCGGCCCTTCAGTTTCCCTCCCGGATTGCTCATGGCTACTCCTTCTTCTGCGTGCCGGCGGGCGGAAGACCCGCTACTTTCGATTATTCGCTTTTACCGGCGACGGCGCCGAAATTCCTGCTCCCCACGGCGAGCTCCAGGTAGGCCTGGGCCATCCTGGAGGAGAAGAGCGCCTCCGCGAGCTGCGCCCGCGCGGCCGTCATCGCAAGCTCCGCGTCGAGCCGCTCGAGGGGAGTCCCGAGCCCGTTTTCGAGCCTCACGAGCGCGATGCGGTGCGCCTCCTCGGCGAGCTGCGTCGATTCCTCCCGCCCCTCGAGGGCGATGAGGGCGTTTTCGATGGAAAGGTACGACTGCCGCACGGCGAGCTCCTTATCGCGCCCGACGCGATCGAGCTCGATCTCGGCGGTGCGCACGTCCGCCTTCGCCCTGCCGATCTTTCCCCTGGCGCTCAAACCGTCGAAGATCGGAATCTGCAGGCCGATCTGGACCGCCGCGCTCTTCGCGATGAGATCGCTCGACGGAAGCCATTTGTTCGACCACTGCGTCTGTACTGCGTACGAACCGGTGAGCTGCAGCATCGGGTAGCGGTCCGCCTTGGCGATGCGGAGGAACTGCCTCTGCGCGCCGACCGCGTGCTCGAGCGCCTTGATCTCGGCGCTCCCCGTGCGCATCGCGGCGATGACCGAATCGAGTCCGGCGGGATGCGCGGCCGCCGTGAGAGAATCGGAGAGGACTATCTCGTCCGCGGCCCCGAGACCGCAGCGGCGCTTGAGCACGATGATCGCCTGATCGAGGTCGTTCCGCGCCTTGACGAGGGGCGCCTTTCTGTTTGCGAGCTCCACGTCCGCGCGCATGAGATCGAACTTGCTCACGACGCCCTGCTCGTAACCGAGACGAGCGATGCGGGCCGCCTCGCCGGCCGCCGCGGACGCCTTCTCCTCGATGCCGAGCAGCTCGGCGGCGAGAAGCGCGCCATAGTATGCCTCTTTCACGCTGAAGCGAACGTAGTCGGAGGTCGCGAGCTCGCGGAAACGGAACGACGCGAGGTATTCCTTCGCCGCTTCGAGCCCCGCCGATACGCGCCCCGCCGCCCAGAGTATCTGCGAGACGCTCGCGGAGCCGGCGAAATCGTTGTCCTCGCCGATCTCGATCTTCACCGAACCGCTCCCGCCCCCGAAGAACACCGCCGGGAGGAACAGGGAGGGCTTCAGAAAGTTGCGCCCGTACTGGCCCGAGAGCGAAACCTGCGGCAGCGCGTTCGATCTCGCCTGCATGACCTGCGCCTCCGCGCCCGTCACGCCGAGCTCGGCCTGCCGAAGCGTCTCGTCGCTCCCGAGACCCAGCTCGATCGCCCGTTCGAGGCTCAGCGGCTGCGTCCCGGCTCCCGCCGGGCGCGACAGCGCGCCCGCGATCATGAGCATCATGAAAAACGGCCGCAGGTTCGCGCAACGGAGCGATACGCGGCGCCCGGTCAGAAACGCTCGCATCAGCGTCCCTCCATTCCAGAATCCTTTTGCCGTCTCGTTTCGAGCGGCTTGATGATGATCCGGTCGATGATCGCCGGAATGGCGCCGAGCGCATCCTTGCCGCCGCGCTCCGCGAACGCGTGCATGAGCTCGTGCACCGAACCGACGACGATCGCCGCGAGGGCGTACGGGTCTTCCGGCGGAATATCACCGTCGTCGATCGCGCGCGCAAGCAGCTTCGCGACGGTCCCGATGTTCGCGTCGATATGCTCCCGGATCATCCCCTCGCAGCTCATCGGGCTCTCGTTGTGATAGATCACGAGAAAATCGAGATGGGCCTTGAAGTGATCGACCGCCGCGACGAGCCTGCAGCGGATTTGCTCGAGAGGAGCGTCCGTTCCCCTGCACGCCTCATCCCCTATACGCTGAAGCGACTTCATGGAATCGCTGAGCAGCGCGCGGATTATCTCGTCCTTTCCCTGGAAACAGGCGTACAGCTTTCCGACCGACATATCAGCGCCGTCGGCGATCTGCTTCATGCTGGTCTTTTCGATTCCCTGCTGCGCGAAGAGCTTCAATGCCGCAGCTATGATCTCCCCTTTGCAGCGCAATTTCTCGCGCTCTCTCCGTTCAACTCCTTGTGATTTATTGTATTGCATCTTTTTACATCGATTAGAATTCATATTCAGAATCAGAATTCGAGTTCGGAATATACGTTCGCACCAAACATATACGCAAGAGAATAATACAAAGTTCCCTGAAAAACGTGTGACCGCCCATCCGGTCGAATACGAGGCATTGTGCAACGCAACTGGTCAGAAATATTCGCCGATCTCGCTCCCGCGAGTGCCGGGCCGGCATTTCGGATCGGTCGATTCCCGATTCTTTCAGCCCCCGGCGGCGCGCCGCATCGAAGGTCCGCTCGCCGGAAAACGGCGGACGATGAATTGACGGTCATATCAATAATTCGGCACAGGGTGAATCGCCGCGGGGATATTACGGACCTTCCTTTTCGTTCCTTCACCGTTCGGCGAAAGGCTCGGAAATGGGCGCCCTGACGGGCTTTTTCGAAGACGCCGGAGACCCCGATACTGGTCCGGTATGAGCGCCCGGGAGCGCACCGTGGAAACAAATAAATACAATTCTGGGTATTTTCACCTATGGCGTAAATGATTTCGGACGCGAGCGCCGGCATGCGAACGGAGATATGCCCTGTGATATATGCCGATCCGCCGTCACAGTGAAAACGCATCCACTTTTTGTACTTTGATTACCTGCCATACATTTTATAAGCTAACTATCAAATCGATCCGTCGGCGTCGAGGCGGCATGACCGGGACTGCTCCGTGCCTCGGGTCCCATATATAGGACAAAGGTCGCCTGCGGGGCGCGCTGGCACTTCGGTTGCGTTGTGCATCTCCTGAATGAAGGGAGAGAGAACCGGAATGACGACCCCGATCACAGATGCGCGCCGACCCGCGAAATCACGCGGCAAAGCCCTTCTCGTATCCGACGACCGCGGATTCTACCGGAACATCTGGCGCAACTGGTTCCTCCTAGCCGGGATACACATCCTCACGACGATCGGGCTCGGCACCGCGATCCCGCCGCTTCTGAACGAGCGCATCGCCCGTTTCTGGCCGTGGATCAAGACGGAGATGGTCCTCATCGTGGGACTGTCGCTCATCGTGATCGTCTTCGTCGGCTACCTCGCGCAACAGCAGCGTAACGTCATCGCGATGCACAAGGAGCTCCAGCGCGTGCGCGCCGAAGCGGACGCGCGGCTCCGCCGCCATTCCACTCGCGTTCTGGCGCTCAGCAGTATCAGTCAGATCATCAGCGTCGAAACGAACCTGCAGAACATCTTCGATCGGATCACGACGATTTGCGTCGAAACCTTCTCCTGCTATCGCGCTTCCCTCATGCTGTTCGAAGAGGCGAAGAAGGAGATCGTCGTCCGATCGGTCTGCGGGCACGGCATGCAGGAAATATTGCACAGGAGACAGGGGCTGGGAGAGGGGATAGCCGGATATGCTGCTCAACACCGCGAACCTATACTCCTCTCCAGCCCGTCAGATTACGGTAAATATCCGGGGCTTGAGTACAAGGACCCGTCGCTCACCTCCGCCATGGTCGTGCCGATCATCGTGCGTGACGAGCTCGTCGGCGTGCTCAACGTGAGCAGCCGATCGGCCGACATCATCTACGAATCCGAAGACCTCATCGCGCTCCAGGGCTTCGCGTCGGGCGCCGGCGCCTGCATCAGGCATACGGAACACATGAATTGGATGAGAAAGATGCTCTCTCACCACGCGCGGGTGAAATCGGCGAAGTCCCGAAAGGACGAGGTGAACAACGAATGACCGTGGTGAAGGAACTAACCGGTCGTTCCTCGGCCTACGACGCGCCCGCCGGCGCTTCGCCCCGGGAGATCCCGGTCGAGCTCGACGCGATCCTCGACGATCTCGCCGCCCCCGTTCGCGGTTCTTTGGACGAACGGATCGAGACGATCATCGGCGCCTTGAACGGCCTGTGCGCGCGGCTCGAAACGCTCGCCGACGAGGCGAGATCGGTCGGCCTCCTGGTCGCGCGCCTCGGCGAGGGACGCGAGAGGGCGATCGGCCTTCCCCGGCTCATGGCGAACCCCGTCTTTCGCAGCGGCGCCTCGAACGTTTCGAAGAGAGAGAAGGAAATCCTCTCGCACCTGCTCAGAGGAAAGAGCAACCGCGAGATATCGCAGGAGCTCTCCATCAGCGAGAAGACGGTGAAGAACCATCTCTGGAAGCTGTACCGGAAGCTCGGCGTCAGGAACCGGACGCAGCTCTTCCATCACCTCATTTCGACCTGACCGCCTCGTTCCCCCATCCACGGGATCACCCCTCGCATGAAAAAGGGGGCGGCTTGCCTGCCGCCCCCTCTCGAGAAAGGTTGTGCGTCAACCTATAGTTCTCGTATCGAGCCTTTGCGGTACACGTAGCGATCCCCGTTCGCCGCCGGGCAGCAGATCTTCGCCTTGCAGCCGTTCGCCCTGGCGTCCCGGGCGAACTCGAGGTAGCGGTACTCGCCGCCCCCCCCGGAGTGCATCGGGAACAGGACCTTCGGATCGAGCTTCTCCACCGAGTAGTAGATCCCCTTCCGCACGCATTCGAGCTCGGGAAATCCGCAGCCGCAGACCGGTTCGAAGGCGATATCGACCTTCCGCGCGTTGCCCGCGAGATAATCGATCTCGGGCGTGAAGGGGCCGGAGACATCGTTCTGCGAGTTTGCGTGATCCCCCGCGTGGAAGATCGTCACGCCGTCGACCGCGACGATGAAGGCTACCCCGGCGTCGGTCGACTTGATCGTCGAAACGTCGATCCCGTTGATGACGCGTCTCTCCCGCGGCCCGATGAGCTCGTACGCGAAGGCGGAATCCGGCTTCTCTCCGAACACGTAGGTGAGATTCTCAATCTTTCCGTTCCAGCCCAGAATCGACTTGTCGAAATGATCGCTGTGCTTGTGCGAGACGAAGACGGTGACCTTCTTCCCGTCGCACTCCGCCGGGTCGATGCCTCCATTGACGAGGCTCGGCACATCCGCCGGATTGCTCACCTTGAAGAAGTCGAATATGAGCACATTGTTCTTCGTCTCGACCGCCCATCCGGCGTGGCCGAGGTAATAGACGTATGCCTCCCCCTCGACGGGACGTTTTTTGAGCGTGGCGATGCCCGATTCGATTTCCTTCAGGCCCTTGGCCTTCGCTATCCTTCGCGTTCACGTCCGCGCCGCTTCGGACGAGAAGATCGGCCACCTTCCCGTAACCGCGCACGGCCGCGAGATGGAGCAGGCTCGCGCCGGTCTTCAGATCGATCGCCTTCACGTCGGCCCCCCGCTGCAAGAAGAGATCGGCGATTTCACAATACCCGCGGTTCACGGCGTCCTTCAGCGGCGTGCTGCCGTCCGCGTCCTTTATCTCGAGAAGGCCCGCGTCGCTCTTCGCGAGCGCTTTGACCTTCTCGAAATCACCCTGCTTGATCGCCTCGTGAATCTCTCCGGCAAACGAGTTCGACACGCACACGGCGACGATCAGCGCCGCCGCGAACAGACGACTTGAGATCTTCATACGTCCCCCCTGAATCCGAAATCTCCCAACGACCCGGGAATATGCCGGCGGTGAACGGCCATTCAGGTATAGTGCCGGGCCGAACGAAAGGTTCCATTTCTCTCGGCGATTTAACTTTTTGTCATTATTAGTGTTGCCGAGAACAACGGCGATCCGGGAGCAGCTGCGCCGGATTTTTCCGGAACCTTCTTGACTTTTCAACGTACTACTATTAAAATACCACTAGTGGTATGTTGATAATGGTACTGATATGAAATAGGGGGATTGAATCTTGAAGCCGACGCGCAATGAAGACAGGAAGTTTCAGAAGGAGCTCAATGCCGGCACCGCGGCGCTCGTGCTCCTCAGTGTGGTGAGCCGCGCTTCGGAGCCGATATACGGCTATCAGATCGCGAAGCTCATCGACGCGGGGAGCGAGGACGTGCCGATGATGAAGCAGGGCGCCCTCTACCCCGTCCTGAGGTCGCTCGAAAAGACGGGGCTCCTCGAAAGCACGGTCGAGCCATCCGTGACGGGCCCTCCGCGGCGCTACTACCGCATCACGGAGGAAGGGCGTGCCGCCCTCGATCGCTGGACCGCGATCTGGAGCGAAAACAAGGCCTTCGTCGACTCGGTCCTGAAAGGAATCTACCATGAATAAGGCGATAGACGATTACCTGGTGAAGCTGAAGACGGCTCTCGCCGGAGCGGATCGCGCGACGATCCAGGACGCCCTGTCCGACGCGGAAGAGCACCTCGCGACCGCGCTTGAGCAGGCGCTCGATACGGAGCCCGGCCTCGATGCCGAAACCGCGCTCGGAAGAATCATCGAAACCTACGGGGCGCCGGCAGAGGTGGCCGCCGCTTATAAGGAGATGGAGAACATGACGCCAAACGCGCTCGCAATTCCGGGTCCGGGCATCGTGAAACCCCGCGGAAACGGGTTCTTCGGAGTGCTCGGAGATATCCGTACCTATGGGGCTCTCCTCTACATGCTTCTCTCGCTCGCGACGGGCATTTTCTATTTTACATGGGCCACCACGGCGCTTTCGCTCTCGGCGGGTTTCATCGTTCTCATCATCGGCTTGCCGTTCGTGGCCGCGTTTCTCCTGTCGGTCCGCGGAATCGCGCTCATCGAGGGAAGGATCATCGAAGGAGTGCTCGGCGAGCGGATGCCGCGGCACGTCGCGTTCTTCAGGAAGGATCTCGGATGGTGGGGCGGCTTCAAGGCGCTTATCGGCGATCGCACGATCTGGTCGGCGATCCTCTACATGATCCTGCAGCTCCCGCTCGGCATACTCTACTTCACGATCACGATCACGCTCATCGCCCTGTCGCTCGGGCTCATCGTGATGCCGATTCTGCATTACATTTTCAATTTCCCCTTCGTGCAAACGGATCATCATGCGTACTATCTGCCGGGGTGGAGCATGCCGCTCGTCGTCATGGGAGGCTTCTTCCTGATGATCGTGACGCTGCACGTGGCGCGGGGGCTCGGACACCTGCACGCGCGCTACGCGAAGAAGCTGCTCGTGAAGGGGGATTGACGGCTTCTCGTCGGCGCTCGACGAGAGGAGTGGAAACGCGCAATGGCGAAAGCCCTCGTCATACTGAATCCGTCCGCGGCCCCCGAGGTCCGCAAGTCGGTGCTCCAGGCGCTGGAGCTGCATTTTCCCGCGGCGCATATCGAGTACACCGTTCATGAACCCCGCAAGGGGGATCCGTTCGGAGAGATCGTCCGCGCGCGTCTGAGCGAGGGCTTCGACCTGGTCGTGGCCGCGGGAGGGGACGGTACGGTTTCCGCCGTCGTCGACGGCCTCGCGGGGAGCGCGGTCCCGCTCGGCATCATCCCCACGGGGACGGCGAATCTGGTCGCGCGCGAGCTCAATATCCCTCTCGTCCCGCTCGAAGCGGCCGCGCTGATCGCGGGAGCGCCGCGCTCGCGGATGATGGACGCGATGAGGATCGGCCCGCGCGTGTACGTGCTCGTGGCCGGAATCGGTATCAGCGCCTCGGTCGCCGGCGGCACAACGCGGGGGAACAAGCGCCGCTTCGGGCTCATCGCCTACCTCGGAGCGGCCATTCTCAAGGTGTTCGAATTCAGACCCCGGCACATCGAGATCACCGTCGACGGAGTCTCCCGGAAGCACCATGCAGTCGAAGTCGCGATCCTGAACTGCGGGATACTCGCCCAAATGCTCTTCCCGAAGGGACCCGACATCCACGTCGACGACGGGCATCTCGACGTGTGGATTCTGGATACGAAGACCATGCTCGACTATCCGCGATACCTTTTCAGAATCGCCGCGCGCAGACCCGGAAATCCGCGCGCCCATTTCCTCAGGGCCGAGAGAGGCATCACCGTGAAGAGCGCCTCCCCGCTTCCGGTGCAGGCCGACGGAGACGTTATCGGCACGACGCCCGTGGAGATCGAAGTCCTTCAGGGGGCCGTCAGGGTGTTCGTTCCGGAGAAACCCGCCGTGGAGCCGGGGCTCCGGCTCGCGCGGGAGATCTTCCTGATGCAGTACTTCTCCGGCCCGAAACGGGGATGATCCCGGAACCTTCCCATTATCCGGTTGTAAAATAGCCATCGGGCTGGTACGCTCGCCCGTCGTTGCCCCCGTGCGCAGAGCCCCTCAAACCGTAGGAGGACCTGGAACCATGAGAAAGCCTTTCCTGTTCCTGCTCGCCCTCGCCCTGCCGGCGATCCTCTGCTCGTTCGCTCCCCCGGCGGATAATCCCCTGCTCGGGGAATTCACCGCTCCCTTCGGCGCTCCGCCGTTCGACAAGATCCGGATCGAGCACTACAAGCCGGCATACCTCGAAGGGATGCGGCAGCAGCGCGAAGCGATCGCCGGAATCGCGGGAAACGCCGAGGCGCCGACCTTCGCGAACACGATCGAGGCGCTCGAAGCGAGCGGCGACCTCCTCACGCGCGTCGATAACATATTCAGGAGCATGAGCTCCGCGAACACGAGCGACGAGCTGCAGGAGATCGCGAAGGAGATCGCGCCGGTCCAGTCCGCCCATTACGATGAGATTCTCTTCAACGAGAAGCTCTTCGCGCGCATCAAGGCGGTTTACGACAAGCGCGATAAGCTCGACCTGAACCAGGAACAGAAGAGGCTCCTCGAGAAGACGTACCGCGCTTTCGTCCGCGGCGGCGCGAATCTGAGCGCGGGGGACAAGGCGAAGCTCGCCGAAATCAATCAGGAGCTCTCCGTCCTCGGGCTCCAGTTCGAGGAGAACCTCCTCGAGGAAACGAACAAGTTCGTGCTGATCATAGATAACAAAGCCGATCTCGCCGGGCTCCCCGAAGGGGTCGTGACCGCCGCCGCGGAGGCGGCGCGACAGCTCGGACATGAGGGAAAGTGGGTATTCACGGTCCACAAGCCGAGCATGATCCCCTTCCTGCAGTACTCCGAGCGGCGCGATCTCAGGGAGAAGCTCTACAAGGCCTATATCACGCGGGGCGACCATAACGACGGGCTCGATAACAAGAAGACGCTTCTTCGCATCGTGGATCTCCGCATCAAGCGCGCTCAGCTTCTGGGCTACAAGACGCACGCCGATTTCGCCCTCGAGGAATCGATGGCGAAGAAATCCGCGGCCGTCTACGACTTTCTCGGCAAACTCTGGACGCCCGCGATTGCGCGCGCCAAGAACGAAGCCGCATCCTTCCAGCAGATGATCGACAAGGAAGGAAAGGGCTTCAAGCTCGCATCCTGGGACTGGTGGTACTACGCGGAAAAGGTCAGGAAGGCGCAGTATGACCTCGACGACGAGATGCTTCGGCCGTATTTCGAGCTCGAGAACGTCCGCGCCGGCGCATTCATGCTCGCCACGAAGCTCTTCGGAATCACCTTCGAGGAGCGAAAGGATATCCCGACGTACAACGACGAGGTGCGCGTGTACGAGGTGAAGGAAGCCAGCGGGAAGCACATCGGGCTCCTCTATGCCGACTACTACCCGCGCGACAACAAGCAGGGCGGGGCCTGGTGCGGGGGATTCCGCTCGGCGTCCAGGATCGGCGGGAAGATCGAGACACCTCTCGTCACGAACTGCGGCAACTTCGTGCGCCCGGCGGGAGACACACCCTCGCTCCTCAACTTCGACGAGGTAACGACCATGTTCCACGAGTTCGGGCACGGCCTGCACAGCCTCCTCACCGAAGTCTCCTATCCGACGGTGCAGAACGTCGCGACCGATTTCGTCGAGCTCCCCTCGCAGATCATGGAAAACTGGGCCACCGACCCGGAATTCATGAAGATGTACGCGCGGCATTACCAAACGGGCGCGCCGATACCGGATGAGCTCATCAGGAAGATCAGGGAATCGAGCACGTTCAACCAGGGATTCATGACGACGGAATATCTCGCCGCCTCGATCCTCGACATGGACTGGCACACACTGGCCGAGCCCCCGGCGCCGGACGCGAACGCCTTCGAGATCGCCTCCCTCGGCCGTATCGGCCTCATCCCCGAGATAATCTCGCGCTACCGGAGCACCTATTTCGCGCACATCTTCGGGGACGGCGGCTACGCGGCCGGATACTACAGCTACATCTGGGCCGAGGTGCTCGACGCCGACGCATTCAAGGCCTTCAAGGAAACGAGCCTCTTCGATCAGAAAACGGCGTCGGCTTACCGGAAATACATCCTCGCGGCCGGCGGGATCGAGGACGAGATGACGCTCTACAAGAAGTTCAGGGGCAGGGAACCCGCGATCGGGCCGCTCCTCGAGCGTCGCGGGCTCAACTGAGCGCACACGTCGACCTGGCCGGCGCCTCGTCCGGCCAGGTTTCCCTATTCCGTTCTTTCAGCAGGCTCCCCGGGAAAACCGCCATATTATCCGTCTAACCTCTTGTACAGGTGAAGATTTCGCTTTACATCCGTTGGCGTCCGGCGTAGGTTCGTACTCGTCTCCTGTTCTCTGGCGACTATCGACCTCTCGGGGGCGGCCGATATGAGCGAAGAGAAACCGATAGTATTCATCGTAGATGACGATCCTTCCATTCGATCGCTTTTGTTGAAGCTTATCCGTTCGGTCGGGCTGCAAGTCGAGGCCTTCGCCTCGTCGGGCGAATTCCTCTCGCAACCCCCGCCATCGGGTCCGGCGTGCCTCGTCCTCGACGTGAGAATGCCGGGATTGAGCGGCCTCGATCTCCAGGTGCGCCTCGCGCAATTGGGTCTCGATATTCCGATTATCTTCATCACCGGTTTCGGGAACGTACCCCAGAGCGTTCGCGCGATGAAGGCGGGCGCGGTCGATTTCCTCCAGAAGCCGTTCGAGAATCAGACCATCCTCGACGCCGTCAACAGGGCGCTCGAGAGGGATCGAACGGCGCGTCTCCGCCATGGGGAGATTCACGAGATAGAGGCGCGGCTCGCGACGCTCACGCCGCGCGAGTACGAGGTCTTCATTCTGGTGGCCACCGGCCTCGCGAACAAGCAGGTCGCCGACAAGCTCGGCCTCAGCGAGAAGACCGTCAAGATTCACCGGGGCCACGTCATGCAGAAGATGGAGGCCCGGACCTTCGCGGACCTTGTTCGAATGGCCGAAAAAGCGAACCGCAAGATACCGCGCGCCGAGGAACATGCCTCTTGAAACCGCGCGTAACGTCATCCGGTCCCGCGTATCGACTCTTTTCCCTCATAGGTCTTTGGTCTTAGTCGCGTAACCCCTAAGTGCAATTGACGCCCCGCTCCTCCACGATAATACTTGCTACGTAATAGCTCCAGCCGCCGGACCGCGGGCCGCATCGTCGCGCATCCGGCACCCGGGCGCATCCGGCACCCGGGACGAGGTTGAACGAATGAACGTTCTCGATTTCGAAAAGCTCGTGAGAAACGAAAAAACGGCCAAGCATTACGTGCTGACCCGCTGCAGCATGGTGGCCGGTCTCCATTGCCCGAACTGCTCGGGCGACAGGCTCTACGAGGTCGAAAACGGCAAGCGGCGGCGCTGCCCTCGCTGCGGACACACCTTCAATCCCTTCGCGGGCAGGTACCTCAACAACGTCAAGCTATCCGCAAGCGAGTGGCTTTGGGTCGTGAAGCTCTTCGAGCTCGAATCCTCCGCGACGGTCATCGCGAGCGAGACCGGTATCAGCTATCCGACCGCTCTCAAGACGATCGATACGATCAGGTGCGCAATCGCCGAAACGCGGTGCCTGAACGGCGGTGCGCCCGGCGTCTTCGAGGCGAGAAACCGGGGCGGGAGGCTCGGCGCGCCGAACGGCAACGGCGCATCGGGAGACGCGGAGCCGGTAGCCGACGATACGGTGCTCTATCATCTCGAGCTGGGAAACGATTGTCTTATACTGACGGAGAGATCTCCGGAATACGGCTATCTCGTCTGCGGGGAGCGGAAGATCGAGGTCGTCGATCACGGCAGAAGCTTCCCGAGGCTCAGAGTTTACTGCAGCGCGAAGGGCTTTTGGCCGTTCGCGAAGGAACGGTTCGTCAAATACCACGGCATTCCGCTCGGAAAGCTCCCCGGCTATCTGGAAGAGATGAGCTTCCGGTGGTTGAACCGGGGAACGCCCCTCTTCGATCTCATTCTCGAACGCCTCTGCCGCTACGCGCCCGCGGGAACGTTCACCAAGCGCGCGCGCGATGAACAGCTCGTGCACTGATCCAATCACATCGAATCAGGCTTTGACAGAACTCGCGCCGCGCGGTACGCTGCGCCGCGTCGAATCTCACATCGGGGAGCGTTGAACGTGGTGCGGATCGTGCCGTTCGGATGCCTGCCGCTCGTTTTGCTCATCGGGCTCGCGATATTCTTTCCGCTCTTCCTCGCCGATGCAATGGCGGCGGCCTTCGCAAAGCTCGGCATGAGCCCGGGCCTTTCGCTCGCCGTCGTGATCGCGATGTTCATCGGAGGGCTCTTCAACATTCCCCTCAAAAGGGTCCCCCGGGTCATGTCGGTCGACACGGCGCCTCTCGATCTCTACGGCGCCGGGCGCATCTTCCCTCAATGGTTCCGCCGGCCCTCCTCGACGGTCATCGCGGTCAACGTCGGCGGATGCCTCATTCCGTGCGCGATCGCGGCCTATGAGCTCGCGCGGATCGCCGGGCACGGATCGACGGCCCTCGCGCTCACCGCCGCGGCCGCCGCGATCAACACCGCGATCTGCTATCGGCTCGCCCGCCCGGTGCCGAACGTCGGGATCGTTCTGCCCGCGCTCGCGCCGGCGCTCGCTGCGGCGGCGTGCGGCTTCCTCTTCATGCGGGAGCTCGCGCCGCCGATCGCGTTCACCGCGGGCGTACTCGGTCCGCTTCTGGGCGCCGATCTCCTCAACCTGCGGCGGATGCTGCACGGCGGCGCCGGGATCGCGAGCATCGGCGGGGCCGGCACCTTCGATGGAATCGTCCTCTCCGGGCTCGTCGCGACGCTTCTCGCCTGAACGCTCCCTCATCTCGCCCGCTGCCCGAAGGGCGCATTCTATCGGGACCTAAGTGCAATTGACCTCCCGCGCGCGTAGGACTACACTAATGCCGGAGGGGATATTCGGCAGAGATTCCCGCAAATATTTCATCATCGAGCCGGGGGGACGTATCATGACAAATGCGGAGTACGTAAGCATCACAGCCTCTGATTGGCGCGCCGCGCGCTATCTGCTGAATCACTGCAGGACCGTCGACGCCTCTCGCAACCGAATGCAGGCGGACGAGATACCGTACCCCATCAAGAAGGAAACGCCCCGGCGCCGTGCGAACCGCCGCAACTCGCCCCCGCCGTTCGCCGGAAGATGGCTCGGCAAGGTGAAGATCTCGGCGCGGGAATGGCTGCGAATCGTCGAGCTGTACGCGGGAGACAAGCCGGCCGCCTTTATCGCCGCGGAGGCCGGCGTCAGCTATCCGACCGTTCGGAGAGCGCTCGACACGATACAATCGGCCATCGCGAGCAGCCCGGAAGATCAGGCCGTCCCGGGGATGGACTCGAACGAGGATTCGGCCGTTTACGGCATCTGCCCATCCGAGGGCGGCGGACATCGTTCGAGGAGATCGCGCAGGATCGGATTCTCATCAAGCTCGACCTCCATCGAGCCCAGTTGATATTCACGCGAAGAGAGATGGAATATCGATCGCTGTGGTGGTCGAGGAACGTTCTCGAGATCGCCGATTCGGGAAAGCTATCGATGCTCTACAGGATTTTTTCGAGCGACATGGACTTCTGGTCGTACGAGAAAGAGCGCTTGCTGAAATATCACGGCGTTTCCTTCGACAGGCTTTCCTTCTATCTCGACGAGATCAAGGAAATCGGCTTCAAGTGGACACACCGAGGCGAACCCTTGTTCGACGCGGTCCTCGAGCGGCTCTGCGACTATGCTCCGGATTCGGTTCGATCGAAGAGCTCCTAGCGATTCCGCATAGCTAGAATGCCCCATTACCGTGGACAGTTTCCCGGCAGGCTGCACGATATATCGCCAAACGGATCGTCTCCGATCCCCCACCCGCTTCGATCCCATTCCCGCCGTCGCCCGGATTTTTCGGGTTTTTTCCCGGGCAATCGCAAGGGAATCGCGCGCCGGAATCCTCGCTTCGCGGCGGATCGTCGTCGGTGCCCGGTTTAAAGAATACGGGAACCGCTCCCGTTCTCCCGTGGAGGTTTCCACTGCTCGGGCAACCCCGCTTCTCGCATGAGCCGATGCGGTTGGGACGTTGGGTCCCGCGGCGCTCGCATCTCACGGAGTCCGGGATCGGGCGACTTTCGGATATTTCACCGAACCTGAGATGAGCTTCGCCTCCGCGGGCGCGCGGATAAGGCCGCAGGTATCTATGCGACACGGGGCAGAGGGCGGGAGTCCGATGACGGAACGAGCGGACGAACGCGCTCTCCGTGCCAGATACTTCAAGAGCGGCCTTCGCCGGCCGCTCCCGGATTGGAGGGTCGCGGCGCGCGAGCGAGGACGGCAGTCGAGGCATTTCGATCATGGGGACTTCCAGCCTATCGCGGCACGGGGAATTCATGGCATTGCGGTTGCTGCCCGACCCGGGACATAGCCGACAATTCGCCAATGCCGAAATCGCTGCTCCACAAGACCCGAATTGTCCGTGGCCACTGCGGCCGGAACGTCGCGATGAGGACTATCGTGGATGGCATTGGAATCATCGAACGTACCAGTCGTAAAACCCATTTCAGGAGGTGAATTATGAAGAAACTCGTCGCCTTATCAACGGCAATGCTACTTCTCGGCGTTTGCGGAACGGCCTTCGCCGCGAGCAGCACGACCCAGACGGTCACGTATGAGGTATCGGCGATCAACGAGATCTCGGTCAGCGGCAACCCTGGCGCACTTATCGTCAGCGCCGCCGTCGCGGGATCCCAGCCGACGGCCGTCACTGACGCTACCACGACCTATGCGATCACCACGAACGGTAGCGCCAAGAGGATCACCGGTGTGCTCAACACCGCGATGCCGGCTAATACCCTGCTCAAAGTGACCGTGACGGCTCCGTCAACGGGCACCGGCGCGGGTCAGGTCACCCTGACCGCCAGCGCCCAGAGTCTCGTCACCGCGATCGGGGCAGTAGCGGAGAGCGGTATCGCCATCAGCTACGAGTTCTCGGCCACGGCCGCCGCGGGCGTCGTCGCCTCGGCTCAGAAGACCGTGACCCTGACAGTCGCTGACGCTGCGTAACACCGGCCAGGCATGGAGGGGTGGTCGCGCTGCGTGACCACCCTCCACTTTCAAACGGTTGAATGGAGATAGAGAAGACAAGGGAAAGCCAATCGGGGAAGAAAGAACATGTTGAATAAAAAAATGACGAAGAATTCCATCGGGATCGCGGTGCTGCTCATGGCGGCGTTCGGCTTCGGCGCGGCGAAGGCGGACGATATGACCGCAAGCGGCAATCCCGGTGCGCTCATCATCGGCTCCGCGACGGCCGGCTCCGTTTTGATCCCGGTAAGCGACGCGACGACGACGTACAACATCGACGTCACTACCGGCACAGTGAAGATCACGGGTGAGATCAACACGGCGATGCCGGCGAACACGGCCCTGAAAGTCATGCTCGCGGCGCCCACCGGGGCGACGAGCGTCGGAATGGTCACCCTTTCCGCTACGGCCCAGAATCTCGTTACCGGAATCGCCAATCTGACGAGCGAGAACGGACTCGGGATCTCGTACGAGTTCGACGCCTCCGTCAGCGCCGGGGTCGTTTCGAGCGCGGCGAAAACGGTGACATTCACGATTGCCGCCAACTAGAGGGAGACGGCGGAGGTATTTCGATGATGATTCGCATTTCACATAACCGGGAGGCTGCAATGAAAAGACTCTTCTGCACCTGTATACTGATGCTCGCGCTGGCGAGCTCGCCGGCGTGGACGGTGTCGGTGCTCGGGGGCCTGACGCACCAGATGACCCTTGCGCCCGGCGAGAAGAAAGAGGGCACGATCCAGCTCTACAACAAGGACGACGTCGCCGCGCGGGTGTGCGTATCCCAGACCGATTACGCGTTTTTCGCCGACGGGCGCACCCTGTACGACGAGGCGGGCAGCAGCAATCGCTCGAACGCGGGATGGATCAACGTGAGTCCCCTGAACGTCACGATCCCTCCCAAGGAAACGGTCTCCATCTTCTACGAGATTACGGCGCCAGGCGATCCGGGTCTCGCGGGGACCTACTGGAGCATCATTATGGTGGAACCCATCGCCGAGACGGGTATGGGGGTCAGGGGCCAGGACGGAAAGGTGGTCCTGGGCCTGCAGACCGTCGTCCGCTACGCGGTCCAGATCATCTCCGACATCGGCGAGACGGGCAGCTCCACGATCAACATCACCGACAACAAGGTCGTGGTCCGCGACGGAAAGACGCTGCTCCAGACCGACGTCGTCAACGTCGGGGAACGATGGCTGAGCCCGGCGGTATGGACCGAATTCTACGACAAGGACGGCCGCTACATCGGGCGGTTCGACAGTAACCGGCAACGCGTCCTGCCGAGCTGCTCGGTCAGGCATCTCTTCGACCTGACGAACGTCCCCCGGGGAACGTATACGGCGCTCTTCGTCGTCGACAACGGAGACGATCGAGTATTCGGAACTACGTATGAAGTGAGGTTACAGCCATGAAGCCCCGATTCGCCATTCTATTCATAGTGATCCTCATGCTCCCCTCGTACGGCTTCGCGGAGGGCACGGGGCGCGGCGTGGAGCTCACCCTGACCTCTCCGAAACTGGTCCTGGTCGAGCCGGGCAAGATCGTCACGGCGAGCTACCTCGTCTCGAACCGGACGGACGGCGCCGTGGAGCTCGACGAGAACCTCGACCTGCCGACGCAGCCCGAAGGATGGCAGCCCGCCATCGCCTACAAGCGCTCCATCAGCCTGGCGCCGGGCGAGCAAAAGGTGCAGCTCGTGACGTTCATCGTTCCGAGAAAGTATCCGGCGGGAACCTACAACGTCACGTACTCGATGGTCGACCGCAACACGGCCGAGATCGCGGCGATCGAGAGCTTCTCCATCGTGGTCAAGCCCGTCGTCAAGCTCGATGCCGTCATCGAAGACAAGCCCGAGCTCGTGCTCGCCGGCGAGCAATACGACGTGCGCATGCGCTTGATCAATAACGGCAACAGCGATGTATCGATGAAGATGATCGCGCGGAGCTCTCCCGAATTCCCCGTCATCATGGATCCCGTATCGGTCATCCTCGCCGCGGGAAGCTCTCTTCCCCTGAACCTCTCCGTCAAAACCGATCCGACGATCAGTACCAAGATCAACCAGGTTCTGGAGGTCGAAGTCCTCGCCGAGGCGCCGGACGGCGGATCCACGTCGCTCGCGCGCACCGTGTTCGTCGAGATCCTTCCCCAGATCCTCGCCTCGGTGGATCCGCGCAATCGCGTTCCGAGCCAGGCGCGCTTCATCGCCGTCGGGCAGAACGACGAGACCGGCGCTCAACTGGAATACTCCGGTTTCGGGAACCTCGACGAAAAGGGGACGAGAAAGGTCGACTTTCTCTTCAGAGGACCGGATCGCCTCGATCGAAGCACCTACGGATTGAGGGACGTTCTGCGCGCTTCCTACGGGGACGAGAACCTCAGCCTTACGCTCGGCGACAAACTCTACGCCTTGTCTCCCCTCTCCGAACTCCTGACCTACGCGCGGGGAGCCGAAGCGATTCTTCATCCCGGAGCGGCCGAGATCGGATCATATTACACGGAAACCCGCTGGGATTCCCCCCAGGAGCGGGAAATCGGAGCATTCGCGGGCTACCGGTTCGGTACGGGATTCAAGCTGCGCGGCAACTTCCTCAACAAACGACAGGACTCGAGCCCCGCGCGCGCCGGATCCTGCGACGATATCTACACGATCCAGGCGCGGATCAATCCCGGCTCCCTCCTCAACCTCGGTCTCGAGTACGCCCACAGCAGCCCCGTGACGGGGGTCGAATCATCCTCGTTCGCGCACCGGATCACGCTCGACGGGCGTGCCGCGGATCGCGTCTGGTACACGTTCGAGAATACGTACGCGGCGCCCGATTTCCCGGGCTACTACCGGAACGTTCTCTACAGCAACGGCACGATCTCCGCCGAGCTGCGGCGCAACCTCAGAGGCAACGCGTCGTACCGGTTGTCCGAGAACAGCCTCGATCTCGGGCGCGACCTGAGCGCCGCCTCGCGCGAAGTATCGTACATCGGCGGGCTCTCCTATGCGTTTCCCGCCGGCACATCCGCCTCGGCCGAGTACGAAACGCTGAACCGGCGGGACAAGCTCGTGCCCGCGCAGTACGATTTCACCCAGAACACCCTGCGATTGGGGCTTGGGCACACCTACCGGATCCTCGGAGTCCAGAGCTACGCCGAACGGGCGGAAGTGGATAGCAGACTTCCCGGCGGACAGGACAGAGTGTTCGGCAACTACAGCATCTACACCTATATCAGACCCTCGCCCACGCAAAGCTATACGCTCTTCACGAGATTCGGCCATAACAGCTACACCGGAAACCCCGAGAAGACGGTGAACGTCGGGGCGGCCGCGTGGCTCAATCTGAGACGGCATCTCACCCTGAACATCAGCTACCAGAAGAACAACATCGACAGCGAAAGGCTGCCGCTCCAGGACTACGTCTTCTCGGATATCGAATACATCCTCCCGAATTCGCATTCGATTGCCCTCAAGATGCGATGGTTCAAGTTCGAGAACGTCGCGAAGGAGGATTATGCGTTCTTCGCCGCGTACACGGTCCCGTTCAATATACCGGCGATGAAAAAGCGCAGCTTCGGTCTCCTCAGGGGAACGGTCATCGACAGGGATCAGCAGAATCCCGTTCCGATGCCGAACGTGGTCCTCTCGATCGACAACGTGGCTACGATGACGGACAAGCGCGGCGAATTCATGTTCCCCGCCCTCGCTCCGGGCCTTCACCAGCTCACGATCGATCAGCGATCGATGGGGATGAACAAGATCCCGTCCGACGGCCTTCCGATTCCCGTCGAGATCACGGGGGGCCGGACGACCTTGCGCGAGATCGGCGTCTCGACCGCCGGAGAGATTTCAGGCAGAGTCGCGCTGCTCGCGCTCGATCCCGCGAAGATGTCGGCCGATCCCCGGGGAGCGGCCCAACAGGGACTATCGGTCATGGGATCCCGCGTGATCAAGCAGGGACCGATCGCGAGAGACGAACTCATCGACGCGGGCGGCCTCGAAGATGTCATCGTCGAGCTTACAAACGGAGAGGATCGCTTCTACCAGACGACGGACGGAAGAGGAAAGTTCTCCTTCAGGGGACTGAGACCCGGCACGTGGCGGATCAGAATCGACTCCCGGCAGCTTCCGCCCCAGCACGCCCTGGAGACCGACGAGTTCAACGTCACGCTCGCGCACGGCGATAAGAAGGAGATCGAAGCCTCCGTCTGGCCGAAACCGAGGTCGATCCAGCTCCTCCCCGGAGGCACCATCAGCGGAGAGAGCAAAGGGGAGATACGGCGATGACCAACGAAATGACGGCATTGAGTAAAAGGATATTCTCGCTCGAGTTCGCCGATCATCTCGAGAACGTGGACGCGGTATGCAACCTCATGCACAGCTTCATGACGGCCGTTCTCGTGTCGCAGGATTCGCCGGTCGGCAAGAAAAAGACCGCCGGCCTCGAGGCGAACGAGCCCAACTCGTTCCGCATCCACATCAGCATCTATGAAAGGAGCTGAGCATGCCGCCGAGCGACGCGAAATCAAGAATCGAATCGATCGAGGCAAACAACCTCGTCACGCCCGCCGACAGGGACACCCTCTATCGCCACACCTGGCGCAACTGGTTTCTCCTTGCAGGCGTGCTTGTGCTGACGTCGATCGGCCTCGCCTCGGCGATCCCCCCACTTCTCAGCGAACGGCACTTCAATCCATGGCCGTGGATGAAGACGGATCTGGTTCTGCTCGTCGGCCTCTCGCTGACGGTGCTGGTCTTCGTCGCCTACCTGACGCAGCAGCAGCGAATCGTCATGCGCATGCATAAACGGTTCCTGGCCCTCCAGGAGGGATATGAGCGGCGACTGGTCCGGCACACGGCTCGCATGTATGCCCTCGCGAGCGTGAGCAACATCATGAGCGTCGAGACCGACCTGCGGAGCATCCTTCAGAGCATAACGAACGTATGCGCGGAAACGTTCAACTGCCATCGATCGTCCCTCATGCTTCTCGACGCGCAGAAGAACGAGCTCGTCGTGCGATCGGTGTCCGGCCATAGCGACCTGAACATGCTCGACATGCGGCAGAAGGTCGGGGAAGGGATCGCCGGATGGTCGGCGGCTCACCGCGAACCGATCCTCCTTCGGGACGCCGGCGATTGCGCGCGATATCCCGACCTGAAGTTCAACTATCCATCGCTGACCTCGACGATGGTCGTCCCCATCCTTCTACGCGACGAGATCGTCGGCGTCATCAACGCGACGAGCAATTCGCCCGACATCACGTACGACGACGACGATCTTCGCGCGTTCCAGGTGTTCGCCGGGAACGCGGGCGCGTGCATCCGTCACGCGGAGCACGTCAACTGGCTCAAACAAATGATCCCGCATTTGAAGAAACCATTGCAGGAAGCGAGAAGAGGGCGCCCCGCCGCTGGAAAGTAGCGGGGGATCGATATGACGACCAAACAGCATATACCGTCGGAAGCAACGGATGACCGGGCGCAAGGCCCGATCTCACCCGAGCTGGAGCGCCTTCTGCGGGAGCTCGCCCGCGAGCGCGAACCGCGGCTCGACGAGGAGATCGAGAAGTCGCTCGTCGCGCGCATCGATGCGTACCAGAGGGCGGTCATCAAATCGGTCGAGGCCCTCTGCGCGAACACGCTCGTCAACTCACGCGATATCGAGAGGCTGAACCGCATCGTCGCGAGCCTGCCCGAGACGAAAACGGACAATCCCGATTTTCGCCGCATTCTCGCGAGCATCGAGCACTGCGGCGGAGACGCCGCCCTTTCGAAACGGGAGAAGGGAGTGCTCACGCAGCTCGTCTACGGAAAGAGCAACAGGGAAATATCGGAGGCGCTCGGCATAAGCGACAAGACCGTCAAGAATCACCTCTGGAAGATCTATCGCAAGCTCGGCGTGGGGAACCGGTCCCAGCTGTTCCACAAGCTCATCGCCTGACCGGGACCGGGCGCCGCTCCCGCTCGACGCCGGGCGTGGCGCATCATCCATGCGCCATGCAAAATGCATCGGGCGGCGCTCCGTCCGGGACCGATGAGCGCCTCGCTCGCGCGTCGCGCGAATGGGACCATCGACCGGGCGCGGACACCGGAGAACCTCCCGTATGGATGCACCTCAATCTCTTCGCGGAAAACGGATTCCCCTCTTCGGCGGACGTCGCTCTCCCGAACCGGCACGGGACCTCGCGGCGTATTCGCCTCCGCCCAGGGTCCTTGAAGCGCAAGACCAAAGTCCCGCGGTTGAAACGGGCTCCTTTTCCGCGGCACGCCGATTGCGGACTCCGCTGCTTTGTATGAACTTGGAACTGCTCGATACGATCGAATCGCTGCGGCCCGAAAGGCATCGAACGGCCGAGGGCGCTCCGCCGCGCGGGGGCGTCGTCCGCGCCTTTGTCGACGCCGCCTCTACCCCGCTCGCCGAGCGGCCGAGCGAGCAACTGCGGATAACGACGGAGCTGCGCGAACGCATCAAGGAGCTGAACTGCCTGATCATGCTCTCCAAGCTCTGCGAGAAGCTCGACAGCTCGCAGAGCGAAATGCTCCAGGCCGCCGTCGAGATTATTCCTTCGGGCTGGAGATATCACGATGTAGCCTGTGCCCGCATCCTCCTCGAGCATGAAGAGTTCAAAACGCGCAACTTCGAAGAAACGCTCTGGAAACAATCGAGCGGCATATTCGCGCACGGCTCGCTCATCGGCGGGCTCGAAGTCTGTTACCTGGAAGAGAAACCGGCCGCGGACGAGGGCCCGTTCCTGAAGGACGAGAGAAGTCTCATCAATGCCGTCGCCACGGAGCTCGGAAAGCTCATCGAGCTCAAGCGCGCCTACGGCGAATTGCGGCGGGGCGAAGAGAAATACAGAGGCCTGTTCGAAGCCAACAACGACGCGATCTTCATCGTCGAATCGGATACGCTGCGCATCATCGATTGCAACGGTCAGGCGGAGCGCCTGACCGGCCGCTCGCGCGACGAGCTCCTGGCGATAAATGCGGTGCGGATTCTGTGCGGACGGCCCGACTCCCTCGCATCGGAAGATTTCGCCCGGCGCGTCATCGAAAACGCGGAGACGACCGAATGCGAAATAGTCGCCGGAGACGGCACCGCGATACCGGTGAGCACCTTCGCGGCGTCCTTCATGTTCGGCGGAAAAGTGTGCCACCAGCTCATTCTGAGGGATATATCCGTGCACAAGGAAACGGAACGCGTTCTGCGGGAGGCGAAGGAGGCGGCGGAGCTCGCCGCGCGAATGAAGAGCGAGTTCGTCGCCAACGTGAGCCATGAGTTGAGAACGCCCATGAACGCGATCATCGGATTCGCCGGCATGCTGTTCGACACGAACCTGTCGGACGAGCAGCGCGAATTCGCGGAAATCATCAAATCGAGCGGAGAGACGCTCATCGCTCTCATCAATGAAATACTCGATTTCTCGAAGATCGAGGCGAGCCGGATGGAGATCGAGAACGTTCCTTTCGATCCGGTCCGCGTCATCCATGAAGTCTGCGAGCTCATTCGCCCCGAAATCGCGCGGAAGCGTATCGAGCTCACGTGCGCCATCGACGACGAGGTCCCTCGAATCGTCCGAGGCGATCCGGACCGATTCAGGCAGGTCCTCGTCAACCTGCTCGAGAACGCGTCCAAGTTCACCGAATCGGGGGAAATCGAGGTCTCGGCCGGCGCCGACGACGGCCCCGGCGGAGACATCACGCTGCGCGTATCGGTGCGCGACACCGGCATCGGAATTCCTCAGGACAAGCTGTCGATCATCTTCGCGCCCTTCCAGCAGGCGGACGGTTCTAATACGAGAGA
>JAPLKY010000107.1 GCA_026387805.1 Candidatus Krumholzibacteriia bacterium | reverse complement strand
TGACGGGACTCGACGGCGTGGCTGTGGGGACCGTGAAATCGACGAAGGCGGAGGGGAAGGACATCACGGCGAAGGTGGAAGGGGTGGAGGTCTCCACGAAGCCGCACGTGACGTTCGCGGCCGGGGCGTTCAGCGCGGCGGCCTCGGACGTGCAGGTGGACAAGATAACGGCCGTGGCGAACGGGGTCGACGCGATTACCGTGACGGTCTATGCGCTCGATGCGCAGGGGAACGGCATTGCGGGAAAGACCGTAACGATTGCGGCGACGGGGAGCGGGAACGTTTACAGCCAGCCTGTCGTGGTGACCGATGGGGAGGGCCGGGCGATGGGGACCGTGAAATCGACGAAGGCGGAGGGGAAGGACATCACGGCGAAGGTGGAAGGGGTGGAGGTCTCCACGAAGCCGCACGTGACGTTCACTGCCGGGGCGTTCAGCGCCGCGGCATCGACGGTAACGGTGGATAAGACGACGGTTGTGGCGGACGGGACGGATGGGGTGACCGTGACGGTGACGGTGAAGGACGCGCAGAATAACCCGATAAGCGGCAGCTCGGTGACGATCGAATCGACGGGGACATCGAATACTATAACGCAGCCGGGGGAATTGACGGGACTCGACGGCGTGGCTGTGGGGACCGTGAAATCGACGAAGGCGGAGGGGAAGGACATCACGGCGAAGGTGGAAGGGGTGGAGGTCTCCACGAAGCCGCACGTGACGTTCACGGCGGGTCCGTTCAGCGCCTCGACCTCGGACGTGCAGGTGGATAAGACGACTGCCGTGGCGGACGGGGTCGACGCGATTGCCGTGACGGTCTATGCGCTCGATGCGCAGGGGAACGGCATCGCGGGGAAGACCGTAACGATTGCGGCGACGGGGAGCGGGAACATTTACAGCCAGCCTGTCGTGGTGACCGATGGGGAGGGCCGGGCGATGGGGACCGTGAAGTCGACGGTCGCCGAAGGGAAGAGGATCAGCGCGACGGTTGACGGGGCGGACATCACGAAGACCGTTCCGGTAACCTTCGGCGCGGGGATACTCCATCATTTCAACGTGACGCACGGCGGTACGGCGACGGCGGGTCAGGCGTCATTGGTGACGATCGACGCGCGCGACGGCCAGAACAACAGAATCCCAAACTTCAGCGGAATAGCGAAGATATATACGAGCTCGACGGTACCGGGCGACTTCATCACGTGGGGCCTCGGAAACGCCGCGGGTTCGATCCTTTCCGAGGTCGGAGACACGGTCAGGTATCAATTCGTTCCGGCGGACGGCGGCGACGCCGAGCTCAGTATCACCGACAACAAGGTCGAATCGATTACGATCTACGCTTCGAGCGGTTCGGTGACCTCTTCGTCTGCGGCGCCCCTTGTGGTGGGCCACGCCGCTCCCGATCGCATGCTCCTCGTGAGCGGCGACAATCAGCGCGCCGTCGTCAATCAGGAAGTCGCCGCGCCTCTCGTGGTCCGCGTCGAGGATGCATTCGGCAACGCGGTTCCCGGCGTGACGGTGAGCTGGTCGATCACGAGCGGCGGAGGCTATTTCGACGCGAGCCGCACTCTCGTGGGGCAGCAGACAACCTCGGTCACGGGGAGCGACGGGACGACGGCGGGCGAGCTTTGGCGGCTCGGAACGGTGAGCGGGCTCGATTCCGACGCCATCGACGCCTCGATGCCGTCGGGCTCGACGCGTACGGTGTCGTTCGTCGCGACGACCGACCACGGAACGATCAGCTCCATCGTGCTCACCCCGACGAGCAAATCTGTCACCGTCAACTCTCCGACGATCGTTACCGCGACGATGCGAGATGCCTTCAGTAACCTCATTCCGGACGAATACGTAACGATCTTCATCACCGGCACGCCCGATGGGACGCTGAGCGCGGCCGCGGGAAGTCCGACGGATCCGCTCGGCGCGTACGCGCGGAGGGGCAAGAGCGACAGCACGGGAACC
Organism: Candidatus Krumholzibacteriia bacterium; assembly: GCA_026387805.1. Lineage (GTDB taxonomy): Bacteria > Krumholzibacteriota > Krumholzibacteriia > Krumholzibacteriales > Krumholzibacteriaceae > SSS58A. The sequence continues at coordinate 14,952 of JAPLKY010000107.1, read as the reverse complement.
GTTTCGGTGACGTACAACGCGCCCGCGGCGGCCGGCCTCTCGGATATCATCGACGCCAACAGCAACACGATCCCGGCGGGAAGTGTCGCCGACGTTACCTATACGTCCGTCGCGAGCGGCGCCACGGATCTCAGCGCCACGGTGCTCGCGGGACAGACCTCCCAGGCGGGGGTCAGCTTCACGTTCAGGGTGGAGGCGGTCGACGGGAACGGGAACCGCGATCTCACGAACACGAGCCGGATCGTTCTCGATCCGCCATCCGGCGGGGGTTTCACCTTCAGCCTCACCGATTTCGGCGCTCCGATCACCGAGGCCGATCTCGCAAGCGGTGCAGTTACGCTGTACGGGAGGGGAACGAAGACGGGGGAGGATTGGCAGATAACGGTCCGCGACAAGGCTGCTGTCCTCTCGCTCGATCAATTCATCATAGCGATAGTATCGAACAACACGGTGAGCTCGTACGTCGTCGCGTCGCCGGCCAATGCGACCGCGGGCGCCGATTTCTCCGTCTCGGCGGAAACGAGGGATCTTTTCGACAACAGGGTCACGACCGCGAATTACACGATCAATTTCAGGGCCGTTCAGGCCGCGGATAGCTCGCTCGCCGCATCGGGTGCGCTCTCGGTGGCGAACGGGAGCCTCGTCAATGGACTGTTCACGGGCAATAGCTTCCGGTACACCGTCGCGGAGCCGATTCGCATCGAAGTGACGAGCGCCGCGAATCCGATCAAGGGCTACAGCGGCGTCACGGCCGTCGATAACGCGCTTGCCTATCAGCTCGAGAAGCTCGGTGGGGACAGCACGGGCGTCTCGGTGGGCGATTCGCTGAGACTTCGCGCCCGGGTTCTCGATATCTACGGGAACGCGGTGAACGCTCAAACGGTATTCTTCACCGTGCAGCAGGGGAACGGTCTTCTCGCAGCGCCGCAGGCCGTCACCGACGTGGACGGCGCCGTGTCGCTCTGGTTCAGGACCGACACGATACGGGGCGCAAACCAGGTGCGCGCATCGATTCTCGACGCGAATCCGGAGGGGCTCGAGACACAGAGCTTCACCGTATCGACCGTCCCGGGGATCGCGATAGCCCGAGTCACGCTGGCGATTCCGGGGACTTCATTTCAAGCGGGAGAATCGTTCACGGGGGACGTCGCGGCTTACGATCAATACGGCAACCTGATCGATACCGATTCGAGCTCGCAGCTGCGCTGCGTCGCACAGCGCCCGACGATTGAGTTCGTTCCGGGCGCGATGACGCTCACGGCGGGACGTTCGTCATTCTCCGCGGCCGATTCTTCAGCAGGCTTCAACCGTATCAGGGTGCTGTCGCTCGCGGGGGACAGCCTTTCGGATTGGAGCGATCTCCTCACCATTCGACCCGGGACCGCATACCGGATCGTCGAGGTGCGGGGAGACACTCTCGGCGTCCGGGTCGGGGCAAAGGTCGGTCTCAAGGCTCGCGTGAGGGACGCTCACGGAAACGCGGTCCCGTCGGAGATCGTCCGCTTCGTCATCACGAGCAGCCTCGGCGGGAGCCCGAGTCTCTGGGACGGCACGGGAGCGCCGGGAGACGGGCTCGTTCTTACCGATGCGACGGGCGCGGCCGTTTGCAGTCTCACGACCGATACGCATTCAGGGATCAATTCGGTTTCCGCCTCGATTCTCGACGCGAACCCGCCGGCGCTCGAGCGCGTGCTGTTTTCCGTCGGAACGACCGCCGGCGCGATCGCCCGATTCGACGTTCTCCCCGGCGGATACACGAAAACGGCCGGTCAGAGCTTCGCCCTTCAGCTCATCGCCTACGATCCGGCTCGGCCGTCTTCTCGGTGAATCCGGTGACCCTGACGGACGGCCGCGCGACGGTAAGCGCTTACGATAACAAGGCGGAGAAGCTCGTTCTGCGAGCCCAGACGCTCGCCGGAGGGGCGCTCAGCTCGAGCGACACGATCACCGTACTGCCGGATGTTCCAAGCGGCGCAATCACGTTCTTCTCGATCATTCCCGGCACGATAACGGCGAACGGCTCGAGCGTCTCCACTCTAACGACGAATCCGATCCATGATGTGTACGGAAATATCGTCGTTCCGGGCACCCTCGTGCGGGTGAAGCCGAACCTCGGATCGGTGGGGAGCGAGGACAAGGATCCCTCGACCCCCCTTACCGTCGAGCGGCAGACGGAGTCGAGCGGGGCCGTATCCGTCTTCATCGGATCGGGCACGACGCCCGGGCTCTCCGCGGTGGAGTTTCTGAGCCTGACGGGGAGCGCGAGCGGCACGGCCACTATCGTCTTCGCACCTGCGCCGGCGGTCGGATACGCCGGGTACCTCACGCCGCGCTACCTCGTTCCGACGCAGCCCGCGAGCTTCAGGTGCTCGGTCGCGAACGGCAGTCCGACGGGGCTGAACCTGACGACGCAGACCTCGATCTCTTTCGCGGACAGCGCATCGAGTGTATATGAAGCGCATCTGACCGCGGCGGTCCTGCTGGGCGGTTCGGCAACGGACACGCTCGATTTTGAAACGGCGATTGTTCCCGCGAACATGCTCGGCGGCACCTACACGCCGCGGGTCAGGCTCTTTGGAACCGATGTCTACGGCGCGGCATACCAGGTGGAATTCAACGCCGGTTCGAACAGCGTTTCCGTTTCCAATATTGAAATCGTGCGGGTCACGACGCCGTCCATCGTGAGCAGAGGGGACACCTTCGCCGTGGACGTGCGTATCAAGAACGGCGGCGGATCGGTCGTTTCGGTGAATGAGATCGTTCCCACGTTCGCTCACGGTTACTTTGGGGCGATCGGGGCGTGGAATCCGGCATTGGCCGATCTCCTGCCGGCCGGTGCGGAGCGGACATACCGGCGGAGCATGTACGTGTTCGCGAACTCCCCTCTCGGCGCGGACACGATCGACGCTGCCGTGACCGCTTCCGTGGGCGGCTCGCAGGTCCAGGACGCATCCGCCTACCCGAACGCCGCGCCGATCTTCGTCCAGTCGGCTGCCTCGATCGCTTACGTCGCCGGTTCCCTGAGCCCCTCGATCGTTTCGAAAGGCCGGAGCTACGCATTCTCCCTTTCGCTCAGGAACAACGGGGAGGCGGCGGTCCTTCTCGACGGCGCGAACACGATGCTCGCATTTTCCGACGGCGTGAATCCGGTGAACGTCCCTCTCGGTTCGGGGAGCGCGCTTCCCGGGAGCAGCATGACGCCGATCGTTTTCCCGGCCGCGGGGATTCCCCTGGGAATGGCCGCGGGGAGCCATCCCGTTTCGGTGCAGCTCGCGGGCACGGAGAACGGAGTTTACTTCGCGGATACGATTATTCTGAGCGATCCCGTCCAGGTCGTCGAGCCGGCGCACCTCGCCTACCGCGCGGGATCCATCGCGCCGACGCCGGTGAGCAAGCGGAGCTCCGTGGCGTTCGCCGTGGGCGTCGATAACACCGGAGGCGCCGCGGTCGAGTGTATTTCCGATTCGACGTGGATCACGTTCGCGAACGGATCGATCGTCTATCTGGCGCGGCTCGACGGCGCGCGAGGCAGAACGATCGCTCCGGGCTCGAACACGCTTTACTTCGACGCGGTGGTGATCCCCGACGCCATGCCGACGGGGAACTATCAGCCGACGGTCAGGGTGAAGGGGACCGAGAACGGCCTGACCTTCTCGGCCTTGCTGGCCCCCGCCGGTCTCATCGCCGTTCAGAATCCGTCCCAGCTCGCGATCAGCAGCACGACGGTTACCCCATCCGACAGCGTCACGGCGGATCAGGCGGCGGCATGGTTCGCCTCGATACGGATCGATAACAACGGCGGCGCGACCGTGCGGCTCGACAGTCTGGCGCTCCGGCTCTATGCCGGGTCGAGACTGGTCACGAGCGAGTGTATCCTCACGCCCCTCAATTTCCAGGCGCACGTCGATTCGCTGCGCGGCGGCGAGGGGAAGGACATTCTCGTTCGCTTCGTGGATAATCCGACAGGTCCCATGACGACGGGAACGATCGTCATCGAGTCGACCGTATGGGGCAAGGACAGGAACAGCGGCGCCGTGCTCGTCGGGACGACCGAGCTCGGGGGAAAAGGGAGCTATCTCGTTCAGACGCCGGCGAACCTGATCTTTGCCGCGGTCGTTGCCTCGGCCGACACCGTGACGGCGTTCCAGACGAAGGACTGGGCGGTGGACGTCATTTTGAGGAACACCGGACAGTCCGATATCCGGCTCGATCTCGATCCCTCGAAGAGCTTCATCGCCTTTTCGACGTCGGCGGATTTCTCCGTCGTATATCCGACCGAACTTCCGGGCGGGGGGCTCATCCTTGAGGGCGGATCGACCGACACGCTCCGGTGCCTCATCGACCGAACCGGTTCGGCAAGCGGCGTCTGTCGCATCGAGGCGACGGTGAGCGGTATCGAGATGAACAGCGGCAGAGCCATCACGGTCGCGAGCGGTTCGTCGGGAATCAGGGACGAAGTGGTCGTCCAGATCCCGGCGGCAATCGAAATCACGCGCTTCACCGCGCAGCAGAACCCCGTGACGGTTTCCCAGGAACGCGACTGGACGATCGAGATGGAAGTGGATAATTCGGGCGGATCGGACGTTACGCTTCTTCTCGATAGAGTCGATTCGACGTGGGTCGCCATTCCCGGCGGGACCGGTTTCTCGATCGAGAATCCCGATGCGATCGTGGGAGATGCACGCACGCTGCGCGGAGGATCCACGGCGCTTCTCCGGTTCGTCGTGCGGACGACGGGATCGATCCCGGCGGGCCCCCGCGTGATCGAAGGCGCGCTCCTCGCTTCGGAGATCAACAGCGGGAGATCGCTCTATGCGTCGATGTATTCCGCGGCGAGCACCGACAGCGTCGCCTTTGAGCTGAGGCCGGATCCCCGCTACAAACCGGGGAGCCTCAGTCCGCTCGTCGCGAGCAGCGGAACGGGCATCTCGTTCGAGCTCGCCATCACGAGCGACAACACGCTGCTTTCGACCCTCGTTCTCGATCCCGCGATGGTTACGGTGAGCTTCGGCGACGCCGATGGCGACACCTTCCGCAGCGCCCTGTCTCCGGTATCGGACAAGGTGCTCGCGGGAGGGAGCGAAATCACGCTGCTCTTCAACACGGGCACCGTCGACGGCTCGATCGCGCGCGGAAAACACGCGGTCGCGTTGCACCTTGAGGGAATCGAAAACGGAAACCCGTTTGCGGTCGATATACCCGTGTACCCCGATTCGATCGTCGTGGAGGAAGCTCCGCAGCTCGGCATAACCCGCATCGTCGCGCCGCAATCGGTGACGAGATCGCAGGGTGCGCCCTGGCCGGTCAGGATGATTCTGAAGAACAACGGCGAGGCCTCGGTCGCCGTCGATTTCGACTCGCTGAAGACATTTGTTACCTTCACCATCGTCGGGCTCGGCGACCGGACGTACGAATATTCGATCGATTACCCCGATCGACTCGAGGGATCGCTGAGCGATACGCTCGCCGGAGGCCGCCTCGACAGTCTTATCTTCATGGTGACCCGCACGGGTTCGACGACCGGCCTTGCGCTCGTCAACGGGAAGGTAACGGGGCTCGACGTCAATAGCGGGCTCACGCTCACCGACGATACGTACAGCGGCGGCTGGAGCCATGTCGCGATCGAGATGCCGGGAGTCCCGGCAATCACCGGGGCGGTCGCGAGCCGGAGCACGGTGACGTCCGCGCAAACGACGCCATGGCTGCTCACGCTCGCGGTTTGCAACACGGGCGAGGCCGATTTCGTGCTCGTGACGGACAGCACGTACGTATTCTACGGGAGCAGGATGCCGCTGTCGTATGTCGCGCCGTTGGAGTTCGCCGAAGGAGGACAGCTTCTCGAGGGAGGAAGCTGCAAGCACCTCGTATTCTCCGTTTCGCCGACGCCCGATATTCCGGCGGGCGCGGATATCACGCTCCATGCGCACGCGGGATTCGTGGAGAGCAACAGCTCCGAATACCGCTTCTTCGACACGAGACAGGCGGGCTCGGGCTCGGGTGCGGTGCGGGTTCAGGCGCCTGCACGGATCAGAATCGCACAGGTTGTCAATGAAGCTCCCCGATCGCCTTATGTTAATATCAATCAACAGTTCCCGATATTATTTGAAGTAATTAATGAAGGCGAGGCGCAGGCCGAGAGCATTCGGGTGGCACTCGAAAAATCGGGCTCCTCCGCCATCGATGATACCGTGCTCGTCATAGGCGCATTGGGCGGCGCGGCGTCGGCATCCGATACCTTCAGGGTTGCGGCGGGGACCGCGAGCGGGCTCGAGACGTTCACGGCGCGGATTCGGGGCGCCATCGACGGAAATTCCCGCGAGAGCGATCTCGTGCGGGTCAGTCCGGCTCTCGATGATACGACGCGCGCGGATATCCAGAGCCTTGCGGCGCTCGCGATAACGTCGATCAGGCCCTCGCAGAACGAAGTGAACGCCGGGCAGGCGGTCGACTGGACGCTGAGCGTCTCCTTCGCCAACGGGGGAGATGCGCCTCTCGCGCTGGCGGCGCCCGCCGCCGGCGATCTCGCGTTCTCGCTCGATGGCACGAGGCGTTTCGATTATCTCGTTATCGCTCCCGACACGCTCGGTTCGGGATCGAGCGTCTTCTCTCTTGCGGGGGGAGCTTCGGATTCGCTGATCTATCGGATCTCATCGACCGGCAGCGACACGGGCACCGTTGCGATCGACGCCGGCGTCGGATGGGCCGATATGAACGATCCGCTCCGCGATCCGGCCGTAGCGGTAGGTTCGGGATCCGTGCACGTCAAGGCGCCGTCTGGGCTTCGCATCATCTCGGTAACGAGCGACGCGCCGAACGGCGCGCTCTATCCCAACACCTCGGTCGTCGATACCGCTCAGGAATTCAATGTGACCGTGCGCGTCGAGAATACGGGCGGGGACGATCTCGACAGCGTCGTCGTTCATCTCGTCTCGAACGGCGCCTCGCGGACCGCGATCATCGGCGATTCGCTCGTCTCGATTGCCTCGAAATCGGAAGAGGATCTCGTCTTCTCGATTGTCGCCGCTTCGACGCCCGGCAGCGAGATATTGACCGCGTCGATAGCCTACGCCGTTTCGGTGAACACCGGAGAGCGGGTGTATCCGGCTCAAGCGGCGGAATCGGTGGAAAATCTCCGCATAGAATTTCCGGCGCTCCTTTCGTGCGATCTATCGATTACGGCGCCCGCCGGCGCTCTCGATGACACGCTCTCGACCGGCCAGACCTTCGTCGTAACCGCGGCGGTCGCGAATGAGGGGCAGGCGCTCGTCGATACGACCGGAGAGGTGACGCTCGCGCTTCCGCCGTCCGTGCGTCTCGCCAGTCCGGCGAAGCCGCTCGTGAAGCGTCTCGGGGCTCTCAACGCGGTCTCCTGGACTCTCGTCGCGCCCGCGACGCCGTCGCAGGACGTCGTGAAGGCGCGCATCACCGTCATCCCGAACGACGTCAATACGGCCGCTCAGGCGGCTGTCCGCGTGATCGAGTCAGGCGTGACGATCCGGACGGAGGACGCGGCCCTGGTGAACGGCTGCGGCATCACGATCACGGCCCCGCAGGGCGCGTTCGACGGAACGCTTTCGACCGATCAGGATTTCTTGGCGCATTCGGTGCTCACTCCATCGGCGAACGCCGACTCGATATGGATCGTGCTCGAGCCGCCGGCGGGATTCTCCGTCATCGGAGACCGGACGCGGTTCATCGGCAGGGGGACGGGAACTCAGTTGGCGGTCGATTGGATCATGAAGGCTCCGATCGGCCGCGTCGAAGCCGACACGCTCGTCGTTCGCGCGGGCGGGAAGGACGTCAATTCCGGCGGCGCCATCGGGATGTGCCGCGTCGTCTTGCCCGTTCACGTGCAGGTCAAGCCGTCGCTCGCCCTGAGCGCCCGAATCTCGGGACCGGACGAGGCCCTCGACGGATCCGTTTCGGTCAGCCTGCCGTTCACGATCGAGGCGACGGCGGCGAAATCGGGGGAAGCGGCAATCGACACCGCGGGAGCGCGGATCGAGCTCGTCCTGCCCTCCGGGCAGGGATATGCGCTCGACGGCGCCCAGGAGACCTATCGCAAGCCGTTCTACCCGGGACAGAGCGTGGTGTGGAACGTCAAGGCCCCCGCGGCGTCGACGTCCCCGGGGAATATCGAGGTGAGGCTTGCCGAGCCGTACGCGACCGACGGCAACACGAACCTCCCGTGCGAGATCTCGGCCGGGGCGGTGTTTATTCCCGTTCAGACGGAAACGGGCTCCGTTCTGGTGTCGAACGTATCGCTTGCGGATTCCATACCGCCGTTCGTCGTTCCCCAGGGCACGGGGGACGTTCCTGTGATGCGGATCATCCTGAGGAACTCCTCGGGATTCACCATCGGTCTCGATACGCTCTCCGTGACGATTGAGGACGGCAGAGGAAATCCCGCCGCGGATCCGGCACGGTCGGTCGACTCGCTGTCGCTTGAGGCGAACGGATCGAGGTTCACGGCCGCGGTCGCGGGCCTCAATCCCGTTCCGATCGTCGTCGGGCACAGGCTCACCCTGCCTCCCGGCGCCGCCGACACGCTGCTTCTCGAAGCCGATATCGGCTCGGGGGCCCGCGCCGGGGAGATCAGATTCGAGATTCGCGGGAGCGCGGATGTCGTCCTTTCGGTCAGCGATTCGGGCGCGCGCATCGGGGTTTCTCTCGAGCTCGACGGCGGCGACATCGCGGGGCATTTCAGGAGCGGTCCGCTTTCGATCATGAGCTCGCGCTTCGACGAGTACGTCCACAACTATCCGAATCCGTTCAGGGCGGGAACGGAGCCGACGAAGATATGCTATTTCCTGAAAAGGAGTTCGTCCGTAACGATCAAGATCTACGACCTCGGCGGGCGGCTCGTCTGGAGCAAGAACATCGGCGCGGGGGAGGCCGGCGGCACGGGCGCGCCGGAAGGAACCTGGCACGAGATCCCGTGGAACGGACGCAACGATCGGGGAGAGCTCGTCAGAAACGGCGTGTACATGTGCAAGGTCGAGACGGGCTCGCAATCGGCGCTCTTCAAGATCGCCGTCGCAAAGTGAGAGCATGGGTTTTATGAGGAAGGTCATTATCGCGCTTTCGATCGTCTGCGCCTTCTCCGTCGCGGCGGGCCGCGCCGTCGCGCAGGAAGGAACGGGGGGCACGCGTTCCGTTTTCAGCATCGGCGCGGGGTCCCGGGCGATCGCCCTCGGAGGCGCCTTTTCCGCGATCGGGAACGACGCCTCCGTGCTCTATTACAATCCCGCGGCGCTGCGGCTCTGTCGTTACCCCGGTGCGGTGCTCAATCATATACAGCTATTCTCGGGCTTCAGCGACGCGACGTACGATTTCCTGGGGCTCGTGTATCCGACCATTTCGGCGGGATCGATCGGACTCGGGATCATGACGGTCGGAACGGGAGGGATCAGGGGATACGATGAGTTCAGCAGGGAAACGGGGGAGCTCACCTACCGGGAAAGTCAGGTGATCCTCGGCTACGCGCTCGATCTCCCGTGGCGCTATGTCGGCGACGTGACGGCCGGCGCCTCGGTCAAGGTGCTCAACCAGAGGGTCGGCGCGTTCTCGGCCGCCGGAACGGGGCTCGATATCGGATTGGTGTACCGGCCGAAGTACGTCCGGAGAATCGCCGTCGGCTGCAATCTCCAGGATATCGTCGGCGCGGAAACGAAGCTCGTCACCTTGAGCGACAAGGTCGACCGGACCATCATGGTGGGCGCGGGATACACGTATCCGTTCAAGAACGGCTCATCGCTCTCGCTCGCGCTCCAGATGAACGCCCCGCAGCGCGACAAGAGAGAGTTCCGCGTCGGCGCGGAATACCTGTTCAAGAATTACGTCAGCGTCCGCGTCGGATACGATTCCGAAATGATCACGGCGGGTCTCGGCGTCGGGTGGCGCGGCTTCTCGTTCGATTACGGCTACTTCAGCCGCGGAGACGCGGGGAGCTCCCATCCTCTGACGCTGTCGTCACGCATCGGCGCTTCGATCGAGGAGAAGATCGCCGCCCGCGAGCAGGGCCGGCTCGTCGAAGAGGAGAGACGCATCCAGCAGATTCTCTCGAAGCGGATCTCGGGCCACGTGGGCGAGGCGGAGCGTTACCGGAAGGAAGGAGCGCTCGGCAAGGCGCTCGACGAGCTCAAGCTCGCCCTCGAGTACGATCCCACGAACAAGGCGGTCTCCGATACGCTCGCCGTCGTGGAGCGCGCGATTCTCGCGGCGGAGCGGGCGAGCACGCAGGACGCGGAGAAGGCCGCCCTCATCAGCAGGCACTTCGCGCTTGGCCTCGATTACTACAGCAAGGACGACTACGTTTTGTCCCGCGCGGAGTGGCGCAACGTCCTCGATCTCGATTCGTCGAACGCGAGCGCGCGCGAGTACCTCGGGAAGACGGCGGAGAAGCTCGCAAGCCTCGCCGAGCAGCACCGCGTCCAGGCGGTCGAATTCGAGCGGAGGGGGCAGCTCGCGGCCGCCCTCGGAGAATGGAACGTCGTGCGGACGCTTGATCCCGAATCGGCCGAAGCGAAACAGGCGGCGGACCGGATCAACCTGCGTCTCGACGAGATGAGCAGAGACTACACGCAAACGAGCAAGAGGCTCAAGGTCATGGAGCTTTTCGACGGCGCCGTGAAGGCGTTCGGGGACGGAAGATATGCCGACGCGTCCGCCGAGCTCGGCGAGCTCCTCAGGCTCGAGCCGACCCACGAGGAGGCGCGGAAGCTCCTGCTCCGCTCCCAGCGCCGCATGACGCCGCTCACCGACAAGGAGAAGACACAGGTACGCGCGCTGTACATCGATGGAATGAAGTTCTTTACGCAGGGCAAGTACACGAGCGCCATCGAGCAGTGGAAGAAGATACTCGACATCGATCCCGATAACGAAAGCGTCTCGAAGAATATCGAGGAAGCCCGGAAACGTCTCGAAAATACGGGCGTCCCGAAGGGGAAACGGTGAAGAAGAAGGATTTTCTCACCGATCGTGAAACGTTTCATCTCGAGGTTCCCGCCGACGAGAACAACCTGAGCGAGGTCAGGGACTTCATCGCCGACATCTGCGATCGCGCGGGTTTCTCGAAGAGCGAGACGAACAACACGAAGCTCGCCGTGGACGAGGCGTGCACGAACATCATCAAGCACGCGTACCGGGACAAGGGAGGGGACGTCAGGATCGACGTGCAGGCCGAGCCGGGGAAGATCGAGATCAACATCTTCGATCGGGGGGAACCGTTCGACTGGTCGAAGGTGAAGGAGCCCGATCTCGATCTCTACGTCGAGATCGGGAAGAAGGGCGGACTCGGCATCTACCTCATGAACCGGCTCATGGACACCCTCAGCTACTCGGCCGCGCCGGGGGGCAACCGGCTCTATATGGCGAAGAGCTCGGCCGCTTCGGCCGCCCAGAGACCGCTCTTCGCTTCGCTCATGAGGCCCAGATGGACCTCGACCCTCCGCTTCAAGTTCGCGTTTCGCGCGACGCTCGGCCTCTTCGGGCTCATCGTGTTTCTCTGGTCGATACTGTTCTACCGGCAGACGCAGGAGGTTCGCGGGAGGCACGCGCAGGCGTGGCTCCAGCAAAAGGCCGTCGTCGAAAATACGGCCATGGCGAGCGAAAACGCTCTTGGCGAGGACCAGTTCTCGGTCGAGCGCACGCGCCTGAGCGACACCTTCATCAAGCAGATCAAGAAATATCCCGGGACGAAATACATCAAGCTCGTCGACAGGGACGGAATCGTCGTCGCCTCGAGCGACGTCGACGAGCTTCTTTCGACCTATAACGTACCGGCCGAAGAGGCATCGCTCGCGCCGGGAGGCGCATCGCGCACCGTTCAGATGCCGGGGGTCGGCGCGGTCAGGGAATTCCACCAGCCCGTGTACCGGGCAGGGACGGAACGGACGAACGCCGAACCGATCGGGAGGATCGTCATGGGCGTCTCGATTGCCGTGGTCGTCGAAGACCTGGTCGATCCGAGGCCCATGATGACGCTGCTCCTCATCGGCGTTTTCGCCGCGGGCGTCGCCCTCCTCTACCTGCTCATCGCCGTCTTCGTTCGGCCGATCCAGGCGCTCACGGACGGCGTGCGGGCGCTCGGCGAGGGATCGCTCAACGACGAGATCAAGATAGAGGGTCCCAAGGAGATCGGCGAGATCGCCCGGGCGTTCAACGAAATCACTTCGAAGTTCCGCGCGGCGCAGAAGAACGTCGTCGAGCAGGAACGCCTCCAGAAGGAGATGCAGGTTGCCCAGGAGATTCAGCACACCCTCCTGCCGAAGCGCGTTCCCGAGATCGGCGGCTACGACATCGCGAGCTACTACAAGGCCGCGAAAGAGGTCGGCGGGGATTATTACGATTTCGTGAAGGTCGACGAAGATACGCTCGGAGTCGTCGTGGCTGACGTTTCGGGCAAGGGCGTGCCCGGATCGCTCGTCATGACGATGATACGGACCGCGCTCAGGATGGAAGCGCGCGGCAACTACTCCGCCGCCGAAGTTATGTCCCGTATGAACGACTTCTTAACGGAAGATATGAAGAAGGGAATGTTCGTCACGATCTTCTATTCGATCCTCGATTCGAAGAACCGGATCATCAGCTACGCGAGCGCCGGGCACAATCCGATGATTCTCTACCGCGCGGAGACGGATGAAACGTATTTCCTCAATCCCCGCGGATTCCCCGTCGGGATCAGTCTTCCCGACGATACGCTGTTCCGTCGCTCGATCGACGTCGAGAAGATCAAGCTCAAGAAAGACGACATGCTCGTCATCTACACCGACGGCGTGACGGAAGCGATGAACGTCAATCGCGACCAGTACGGCGAAGAGCGCCTCCTTCAGCTCATCAAGGCGAGCGGGAAGCTCTCCCCGCAGGAGTTCATCGACTGTTTGAGCGAGGCGATCAAGGAGTTCACCGGAGACATGCCGCAGAACGACGATATCACCGTCGTCGCGATCAAGGAAAAGCTCATGGCGGACGAGGTGCTCTACGGTATCCGAAAGAAGCTCCTCGATCTCGTCGAGATCCAGGGCATGCCCGTCGCCGAAGCGTGCCGGATGATGAAGGTTTCTCCGTCGACCTACTATCGATACAAGAGGCGCGTCGTCGAGATGGGCGACCGGGGGCTTCAGGACAAGACGCTTCGAAAAGAGGACGACATCAAACGGGTGAGCCTCGAGCAGCGCAAGGGCATACTCGAGATCATCAGGAAGAATCCGAAGTACGGCGCGAAGAAGATCGCGGACATATTCAACGAGGGGAAAGAGGAGAAGGAGCGTCTTACCCAGGCGATCGTCTACGACGAGCTGAAACGCATCCGTCTCAACACGTACGATCTGAGGCTCGAGTACCTGCGCCGCAACAAGATCATCACCGACGAGCAGTTCAAGGCCCTGCTGGCGGCGCAGGTGCGCGCTGAGCCGAATGCATTCAAGATCGCCGCCGGAGAAGAGATCGCCTTGATTTCCGACGAACAGGAAATCCAGGAGGCGGCCGCTCCGCGCCAGGCCCGCGCGGCGCGCGCGGCGAAGCTCGTGCCCACGCGGGCCCGCGACCGGAATATCGCGCGCGAACCGGAATACGGCCTGGGAGAGGGGCGGGCCGTCGAGGTCACCTCGGAAGAGCTCGAGGGAGGGATCGTCGTTCTTCGGGTCAAGGGGCATCTCGATTCCTCTTCGGCGGGAGAGCTCGAAGGAATCCTCGAAAGCGTCTACGAGTACGGCTATCGAAAGATCATCGTCGATCTCAAGGACGTGACCTATATTTCGAGCGGCGGGTGGGGAATATTCACGGGCAGGGTGAAATTGCTCCGGGAGGGAGAGGGGGACGTCGTCCTCGCCGGCATGTCGAGCGAAGTGTACGACATCTACGAGCTCCTCGGTTTTCAGGAGATCATTATGCAGTTCCCGGACGTCGAGCCGGCCGTCGAGTTCGTGACATTGCCGCTCGTCGATCGCCAGAAGCGGCTCGAAGAGGTGTCGCGGCGACGCGCGGCGCTCAAGCCCATCGAGGTCAGGCAGACTTCCGAATCGCCCGGCGCGCCCGAGATTCTCGACGTTCCGGACGCCGAGACTCCATGGACGGCGCTCAAGATCGAGGCGGGGACCGTCGGCGATCGCGGCGAGATAACGATCCTCTATCTCGACGGGGTCATCGATACGGTGAGCTGCGTCAAGCTCCGCTCGGTTTTGGACAGCTTCGTCGATCGGGGCATCGTGAAGCTCGTCGTCGATATGTCGCGAGTGGAGTACGTGAGCTCGAGCGGGTGGGGCGTCTTCGCGTCGCGGATAAGGGATATCCGCGCGCGCGAAGGAGACATCAAGATATTCGGCATGGATGAGGAGGTCCACAGCATCTTCCATATGCTCGGCTTCGATGCCATCATGCGCTCGTTCGGCGTTCTCGGCGAGGCCATCGAGAACTTCAAGGTTCCGTCGTCGGTCGGGAAAGGATACGGGGATGCAATCGAAACGGAGACCGCGGTTGAGACCGTCAGGCCGATTGCCGGAGGACCGGCCGGCGCGAAACCTGCGGAACCGGGACTCGCGATCGGCGTCGCGAAAGCGAAGGACGGTCCGAAGGGAATCATCGTGCTCTCGATCGGCGGCGCCGTCGACTCTTCGACGTCCGACGAGCTCGAAAGCAGGCTCGAACAGTGTCTCGCCGAAAATCCCGCGCACCTTGTGCTCGATCTCTCCGATATGGTATACATAAGCAGCAGCGGGTGGGGTATCGTCGTCAAGTATATGCAGAAGCTGGGGGCTTCGGGGGGCGCGCTCACGCTCGCGGGGATGAACTCGACGATCCTGAAGATATTCAGAGACCTTGGTTTCGAGCCGCTCATTTCGCACTTCGGGACGCTCGAGCGCGCGCTCGAGGAGCTCAAGCTGCCGCAGAAGCTCGGTGAAGTCGCGCGAAAGGGGAAGGTCGTGCCGGCAGAGGCGGAGAGAAGCCCGGAAG
>JAPLKY010000262.1 GCA_026387805.1 Candidatus Krumholzibacteriia bacterium | reverse complement strand
CGACAGCGTCGTCGTCACGGAGACGCTCTCCCCGGGCCTCGCCTTCGCCGGGGGAAGCCTCGTGCCGCGGATCTCCGGGAACAATCTCACGTGGCGTCTCGAAAAGCTCGAGCCGGGCGAAAGGCGCGAGATCGTCTTTCGCGCGCGCGTAAAAGCGGGCCAGGAGACGGGAAGTCTCGTGAGCTCGGTTCGGGTGAGCGGCGTTACCGAAACGGGCGAGCGGGCCGCCGACGGCCCCGCGACGGCCTCCGTTCTCATCGTCGAGGGAATATTCACGCGGCGCGGGATCATATCGGGCGCCGTGTTCGCGGATGCGGACTCGAACGGCTCGTGGGACGAAGGAGAGCGCGGCGTGCGCGGGGCATCCGTCTTCATCGAGGACGGCACGTACGCGGTGACCGATTCGTTCGGGCTCTATTCGATTCCGGGCGTGGTCGAGGGACGGCACGTCGTCCGGATCGACCCCGCGTCCCTTCCCGATTCTCTCGAGCCGGGCGAGGGCGGTCATTTCGGGCTCGGCGAGACCGGGGAGATGCTCGTCGATCTCGCCCCGTCGGGGCACCGGAGGGTCGACTTCGCGCTCGTCCGGTCGATTCGACCCGGCGCCGGCGTCGACGAATCGCCGTCCGCTTCGGGGAGCCCGGCACCAGGGCGGGTCGAGGGCGCCGCGGACGCAGCATCCGCTTCGTTGAATCGCGCCGCGGCGGGTTCCGGCGCTCGGGCAGGCGTATTGGAACCGGACCAATCGTTCGACGCGATTACCATACCGAGCACTCATTTCGGCGCGGGCGAAGCCGTGATCGAGGGCATTCCCCTGAACCGCGTCGCCGCCCTGTCGCTCTGGATCAAGGATCATCCGGGCTGGAGGATCTTCATCGAGGGGCACACGGACAGCATCCCCATCGCGAGCGCGTCGTTCCCGTCGAACCTCGAGCTTTCAATCGCCCGCGCGCGCTCCGTGTTTCAGATCCTCCGCATGAACGGCATTCCCGAGGATCGCGTCGACTATACGGGACGCGGTTCGCGCGAGCCGGTCGCTTCGAACGCCACCGAGGAGGGGCGCGCGCTCAATCGCCGCGTCGAGATCCGCGTCGTGCCGCCGGACGATTACGCCGCGGGAGATCCGGGCCTACCCGAAATCCTGAATCAATCGGAACGGGAGGAATACGCCCTGGCCGACTCCACGGGAATATGCGCCGGCATCGTCAAACCGGAAGAGGGAACGATCTTCTTCTCGCGCGGGGAGATCGACGTCGAGATCGTATCTCCCCTCGGTTCCGACGTCGAGCTCTACGTGAACGGTCTCCCGGTGGGCAGGGAGAGGATCGGCCTCAAGAAAATCGATATCGCGAGCAACACCTTCGGCTCGATCTTCTACGGCGTGAAGATCGAGGAGGGGAAGAACGATCTCCTCGTCGTATGCCGGGAGTTCGGCGGGAAACGCAACACCTGCGTCCGCCACGTCTATCTCGCGGGACAGCCGCAGCTCATCACCCCCGAGCGCGAGCTCGTCACGCTCCCCGCCGACGGTAAAACGGCGGGCGAGCTCATCTTTCTCGTGAGCGACCGAAGCGGGCTGCCCGTCCGCGACGGCATATTCGTCACGGTGAGCGGAGCGGAAGATCTCGTCGCGGACCTCGATGTGAATCCGCAGCAGCCGGGCGTCCAGGCAGTCACGGCGAACGGAAGAGTCGTCATCGCGCTTCCGCCGATGCGCGATTCGAGGAAGGAGCGGATCGGCGTCGCGCTGAACGGCGTCTCCGCCGGCGCGCGCGTTACCTACGAAGCGCCGCTCCGGAACTGGTTCCTCTTCGGCTACGGCGAGGGGGAGCTGGGATACAGCGATCTCACGGGAACGGGAAGCACGAACCGCCTGCTCGAGAAGCAGCACGACGGCGCATTCGCGGAAGGGAAGCTCTCGTTCTACGGTCAGGGCGAAATCAGGAACGGCCACCTCCTCACGTGCGCCATCGACACGCGTCCCCTGAGGGACGACATGCTCTTCAGGCGCATCGAGCCCGAGAAATACTATCCGATTTACGGCGACGCGAGCGAGCTCAGATTCAACGCCGCATCGAGGAGCGGCACGTTCCTGCGGGTCGATCACCGCAGATACAACGCGATGCTCGGCGACTTCCGCACCGATCTCGGCAAGACCGAGTTCACGAGGTACCACCGTTCCTTCAACGGAGCCTCGGGCGAGGCGCGCTTCGCGCAGGGAAGCGTGAAGGCGTTCGTCACGAGGGCGGACCAGGTGACGTACCAGGAGGAGATCCGCGCCGAGGGGACGAGCGGCTTCTATTTCCTCAGGCATTATCCGCTCGTCGAGAACAGCGAAAAGATCCGCGTCGAAGTGCGGGACCGCTACCGGCCCGAGCGGATCGTTCGCGTCGACTATAAGCTGGCGGAGCGCGATTACGACATCAACTATATGGATGGGAGCATCCTCTTCAAGGAAAGCGTTCCCGTCTTCGACGAAGACCTTAATCCCGTGACGATCGTCGCGAGCTACGAATGCCGCGGCTCCGGCGAGCGCAACTTCATTTACGGCATGCGATC